>NZ_DBFOSR010000005.1:0-83033 GCF_048427265.1 Paraeggerthella sp. | reverse complement strand
CGCCGTCGTCCGTCACGTCGAAGCGCTTCTGTTCGTTCGTCCAGCACGTCACCTCGATGGCGTCGCCGTCGGTCGGCTCGATGCGCACGTTTTCACCCGCGTCGCGCAGGACGATGGCGGTATGGGGGTTTTCCGTTTCGGGGTCGAACGTCTTCGTGGCGGGGGTCCAGTCGCGGGACTCGGTCGAGAGGTTTACCGGGTCGAACCCGGCTGCCGCGAACGCGCCGAAGGAGATGGCGCAGCCGCTGACGACGAGGGTCGTTGCCACGATGAGCAACGTCTTCTTACCTTTGGACATGGGTTGCTCCTTCCGGTGCGGTCGGGTTGGCGTCGTTGTGCTGCAGCTTGATGAACAGGCTCTTTACCCAGCGGGCGAACGTGTGGGTGAGCCTGATGAGGCCCTTGCTGGCAGCGAGGACGCCGAACCAGGAGAACAGCCCTATGCCGGTGCCGGCAAGCCCGCAGCCGAAGATCCAGGCGCCCGAGATCGGGTATCCGGTGGTCGCGCACCAGGCGAGGCCGAACGCACCGATGGGCGCGCACAGCAGCAGTGCGATCACGGCGGCCCATAGCGCCACGACGACGCTCCAAATGGCCAGGTAGATGGAGAGCACCATGATAGCGAACGCCAGCGCCAGCGTCACCCAGATGGGGGAGAACACGGCCAGCAGCACGATGTTGAGCGTGCGGCTGCCGGTGTTCGCCTTGGCGATGGCCTTCGGAATGGGCGGCGTTTCGGCGATGATCTGCGCTGCGATCGCGTCGACGGAGCCAAGCGCGGCTACGGCTTCGTGTTCGGTCATGCCGTCTTCGATCCTATCCTCGATGGCCTCCGTGTAAAAGTTGATCGACTGCTCCACTTCGTATGACGGCAGTTTGCCCAATGCTCGCCGCAGCTCGCGTGCGAATTCTGATTTGTTCATCGGTTTGCACCTCGTTTTACGTAGTCGTAGACGTTCATGACGTCATCCCATTCGTCCAGGAAGGTGTTCAGGTAGGCGGTGCCCTCCGGCGTGATCCGGTAGTACTTGCGCAAGCGCCCGTTGTGCTCGACTGCGTACACGGTCAGGTATCCCGCTGCTTCCAATCGTTTGAGCAGGGGATACAGCGTCGATTCCGTGAGGTGTAGGCTTTCGGGAACGTCTTTGACTATCTGGTACCCGTAGGAATCCTGCCGATTGATCGACGCGAGCACGCAAACGTCGAGGAAGCCTCGCTTCAGTTGTGCATCCATTCGTATACCTCCTTTCGCCTTATACTATATGATACATAGTATAAGGCGTCAATGGGTATTGAGAAGAGATCTGGAGAAGGCGACGGGGTGGGGGTTGGCGAGGAGAAGGCGGCGTGCGTCGGCCGGGCGTGGGAGTGCGTATCGAACGGGCGCGAGAGCGCGCGGCGGGCGCGGGGGTGCGCCCGGCTCCGCCCGCCGCTGGGCGCGTCGGGCGGCAGCTAGCCGAGAGGCTGCTCGTCGATGCGGTCGAGAAGCTCCTGCTTGGTGTGCACGTCGAGCTTCGCATACACGTTCTTGACGTAGGTTTTCACCGTGTTCTCGGATAGGAACAGCTTTTCTCCGATGGCGGTTTTGCTGCGCCCGCGCGCCAGGAGAGCTACCACCTCGTACTCGCGGTCCGTGAGGAAGTAGCGCCGCTTCAGCTGTGTAAGCTGGCGCGTCAGCGTGTCGCCGGATGCGTCGGGCTTCGTCGGCGCGCTGTTGTTCGGGCGCGTCGCCTGCGCATGGGCGGCGATGCCGCTTGCGATGCCGCCTCCGCGCGTGCGGAAGTCGACGAACAAGGGACGCGTGCGCGGGATGGAATCGCCCAGCAGCAGCGCCATGCTCACCGCCAGCAGAAGGACGATGACGGTGGTGATGCCGACGGCCGCTGCCGAATGGGGCTCGGCGATCCAGATGAGCACGCGCCCCAGCTCGCGCGGTAGGATGTGCGCCACCCACCCCAGGCCGAGGATGACGTACGGCGTCCAGCTGCTGTGGCGCGCGATGTCGTAGCAGCTGTACCACAGCAGTCCGAGCGAGAACGTGTTCGCCGCCGCGATGAACATGGCGCCGAAGGGCGCGAGGGGCTCGCTCATGGAGGCAAGCGTCAGCACGCCGGCTACCACAAGCGTTACGGCGATGTTCCAAAGCGACGAGAATTTGAGCGTGCGCCCCATCACGAGCGCCCAGCCGATCACGCCGAGCGAGAGGACAACCGCCCCAACCTGGTGGAGCACCTGGAAGGTAAGCGGCAGCTCGATGGAGGCGCCCGAAGGGAAGCCGCGCGCGATGCCGAGGGCTAGGTTGAACAGCGCAACGCCGACGAGCAGCCGCACGAAGGTGGAGCGCGGTTCCTGGTCGTACGCTCGCTCGGACGGGCACACGGCTTCTTCGCGCTCGTTGCGCGCGTCGAGTAGCGCCTGCGCGCGCTTGAACGCGATGCAGGACAGCGTGGGCATGAGAATGGCTGCAAGCAGCGCTACGTTTTTGGGGACGATGCCAAGAAGCAGCCCCAGAAACGAGCTGGCCGCAAGCGACAGGAACGCGTACAGCAGCGCTTCTGCGGGGTGCAGACGTATATAGAAGCTCATCCACATGCCGCCGCCCCAGACGATGCCGAACCCGGCCAATGCGCATGCCGCTGCGACGAGCGTTTGGCTGGGGTACGCGCTCTCCAGCAGGAACAGCGCGCTTGCCGCCGTCATGGCGGCGGCCGAGACAAGACTCAGGACGTTTTGCGCCTTCGGAGAGAACCCGCGGCGCATGATGACAGCGAGCATGAGCAGGATGAGCACGCCGCGCAGCAAGTTGGCGGCTATGGTGATGAATCCCGAGTCGGTGGAGGTGTAGCGATCGTACAGGTCGGCTTGGATCCAGATGCGCACGGCGACGAGGCCCAGAAAGTTGATCGAGAAAAGCGGCAGGTGTCGCGCAAGAAACGCGGAGAACCCCTGCGTGCTCGATCGCTCGTCAACCGCATTCCCCATGCAATTCGCTCCCTCTCGTTTTCCTGCAGCAACAGGTCGTAGTATAGCGGAACCGAAGTGAGGGAGGCAGCGACGGCGGCCTGCTGGCCGCCGTCGCTTGGGAGGGGCTTGTTGCTAGCGGCCGAGGAACTCCAGCACGCTTTCCGCAGCGCGGTGGCCGAATACGTTGATGTCGCAGATGGCGTTGCCGCCCAGGCGGTTGCCGCCGTGGACGCCGCCCGTCACCTCGCCGGCCGCGAACAGGCCGGGGATGGGCGTGCCGCTCGCGTCCAGCACGCGCGCCTTGGTGTCGATGCGCAGGCCGCCCATCGTGTGATGGATGCCCGGCGCCACTTTGATGGCGTAGAACGGTGCCTCGTCAATGGGGTAGCGGCTTTTCCAGCGGCCGAACGGATCGTCGACGTCGTTGGCTATCGCGCTGTTGTACGCTTCCATCGTGGCTGCGAAGTTGGCTGCGTCGACGCCCATGAGGCTGCACAGGCCGTCGAGCGTGTCGGCGGAAAGGGCGAGGTTTTTCTTTTCGAACTTCTCCTTGATGCTCTTGTTCTCGTCGTAGACCTTCCGATCGAACACGGCGAACGCCCATCCGCCGGGCTGCGCCCATTCGGCGGCGGACACCACGTCGCGCGTGAGCAGCTCGTCGGTGAAGCGGTTGCCGTCCGCGTTCACAAGGACGGCTCCGTCGCCGCGGATGCCCTCGCTCAGCAGGATCGACGTGCCCTGCTCGACGGTGGGGTGCACCTGGATCTGCTCGATGTCCACAACGTCGGCGCCTGCGGCCTGACCAAGCAGGATGCCGTCGCCTTGCGCGCCGGGCTGGTTCGTGGTCACGGCTTCGCGTAGTTCGGGGCGGTACTGGGCCAACATCTCGTGGTTCGCGCCGAATCCGCCGGCAGCGATGACGATGGCCGGGGCGTGGTAGTCCACAAGGTGGCCGCTGCGGTCGTCGAGCGCCCGCACTCCGGTGATGCGCCCGTTGTCGAAAAGGATTTCCTGCACGCCCATATGGGTGACGGCGTCCACGCCGCGCTGCGCGCACTGTTCGCACATGTGCTTGACCAGGTACTTGCCCACGGCGCTTCCGTCTTCGGGGCGATGGATGCGCGGCACCGACGCGCCGCCGGACGTGGAGATTTTCGTGAGGTTCATGCCGCGTTCGGCAAGGCGCTCGATGGCGGCGTTGGAGTTTTCGCACATGTAGCGGATGAGGTCCATGTTGCCCAGGTTGTGACCCCCCTTGAACGTGTCGGATGCGAACAGGTCCACGCTGTCCTCGACGCCCTCTTCTTTCTGCAGCTTGGTGCAGCAGGCGTTCATGCCGCCCTCGGCGAAGCAGGTGTTGCCGCCCGCCACGGCCATCTTCTCAAGAAGAATGACGCGCGCGCCGCCGTCGTGGGCGCTCATGGCGGTCGTCATCCCCGCGCCGCCTGCCCCGACGACGATCACGTCGTACGATCCTCCGTCGCGCGCCTCGCTCAGGTTCGCCTGGCTCGGCGCGCATCCGCTCAGCCCTGCGAGCGATACGGCCGCGAGCACGCCCGATCCGATCGCTCCGCGCAGGAAGTCGCGTCGTCCGATGCTCCTGCTGCTCGTTGCGCCGGTCTGGATATTCTGGCCGCCCTTCGTCATGGTTGGTCCCCTTCCTCGTTGTGGTGCGGTTCCTATGCGCCAGACGATATCCCGTGCGGCCGGGACAGGGCAGCCGACGAACGGGTGGGTTCTACACCCGAAGCGGGTGATTCCGCCGGTAAACGCTATCGAAACCTGCGTTTTCCGCGCCGAGGCGCGTTCCTTGCGTCCGCGCGCCCTGCGCGGCGCCCCGTGGCTCCCGGCATCCGCCCCAGCCCGTGAAGCGGCCTTCCTCGCGGGTTTTGCCTTGTGTTCCGCCGCAGGGGCTGCGGGTTTGCTATTATGGTTCGGTTATGGTTTCACCTCTTCCACTCCCGTCGCTGCAAAGCGCGCGACGCGGGTGAAAACGAGAGAAGGAAAGAGCAAGCCCTATGACCCAGCATTTGACCGAACGCGACGTCCGCGACATCGCGGAGTACGCGCGCATCGGGCTTTCCGGCGACGAGGTGGCGCAGATGACCGTCGACCTCAACGCCATCGTGGACAGCCTGAAGCCCATCACCGAATACGACCTTTCCGGGGTCGAGCCCACCTTCCATCCCATCGGCGGCTTGTCCAACGTCATGCGCGAGGATGCCGAAGAGCCCGGCTTCTCGCAAGAGGTCGCGCTTGAGAACGCGCCCAAGCAGCAGGACGGCAGCTTCCTCATCCCGTCCATTTTGGGCGAAGGAGGCGATCGCTGATGACGCAAGCAAGCAACGTGTTCACCTGCATGAGCGTGCGCGCCATTCGGGAAGGTCTTGCCGCGAAGGAGTTCTCGGCGCGCGAGATCGCCGAGGCGTCGCTCGCTCGCGTGCGCGCGCTCGACGGCGCCACGCATGCGTACCTTGAAACCACGCAGCAGCTGGCCTTCGAGCAGGCATCGAAGGTGGACGCCGCCGTGGCGGCTGGCAACCTGGCCGCAGCCGGCCCTCTTGCGGGCGTGCCGGTGGCGTTCAAGGACAACATGAACCTGGCGGGCACCCATACCACGTGCTCCTCGCGCATGCTGGCCAACTACGTGTCCCCGTACACCGCCACGTGCGCCGCGCGCACCATCGAAGCCGGCGGCATCCCGCTTGGCAAGCTCAACATGGACGAGTTCGCGTTCGGCTCCTCCACGGAGACCAGCGCATTCGGCGCCACCAAGAACCCCTGGGACCTCTCCCGCGTGCCGGGCGGCTCTTCGGGCGGAAGCGCGTCGGCCGTGGCTGCGGGCCTGGCCACCATCTCGCTCGGCAGCGACACGGGCGGCTCCATCCGCCAGCCCGGCAGCTTCTGCGGCATCGTGGCCGTCAAGCCCACGTACGGCGTGGTCTCGCGCTACGGCGTGGTGGCGTTCGGCAGCTCGCTCGACCAGGTAGGGCCGTTCGCGCGCTCGGTCGAGGACGCGGCGTACGCGCTGAACGCCATTTCCGGCCGCGACGCGCTCGACTGCACCAGCCAGGACGTGCGCACGGACTTCACTGCGAACCTGGCAGAGGGCGTGCGCGGCATGAAGATCGGCATCGTGCCGGCATTCATGGACGCGCAGGGCTTGACGTCGGAAGTGAAGGCGAAGGTCGAAGAAGCGGCCGATCATCTGCGCGCACTGGGCGCCGAGCTGGTCGAGGTGGACCTGCCCAACGCGCAGGCCGCCATGAGCGCGTACTACGTGCTGGGCCCGTGCGAGGCGTTCAGCAACCTGGCGCGCTTCGATTCGGTGCGCTACGGCTACTGCGACCCGGGCCATAAAGATCTGGGCGGCCAGTACGAGGCCAGCCGCGCGAAGGGCTTCGGCCCGGAAGCGCGCCGCCGCATCATGTTGGGCAGCTACCTGCTGTCCGCGGGCGTGTACGAGCAGTACTACTATCCGGCGCAGCAGGTCCGCACGCTCATCACGCAGGACTACGCACGCGCCTACGAGCAGGTCGATTGCATTCTCTCGCCCGTTGCCCCGCGCACGGCGTTCACGTTCGGCGAGGTGTCGGACCCCACGGAGATGTACCTGTCCGACATGTTCACCATATCCATCAACATCGCCGGAAACGGCGGCATGAGCCTGCCGGTGGGGCTGGGCGCCGAAACGGGCCTGCCCGTCGGCGTGCAGCTGATCGCGCCGCCGTTCAAGGACGAGAACATGCTGCGCGTGGCCGCCGCGCTCGAAACGGTGTACGGGCCGGCTCCCGTGGCGCCGGACTTTGCGGGCGAGGTTCCGGCCATTAAGGCTGCCCCCGCAACCATTCCCGACGCCGCCGATGCGGTTCCGGGCGTCGATCTGCCGGGTTTGCTAACGGAGAAGGGCGCTGCCGACGGCGCTCCCTCGCAGGTGGAAAGGGCAGGTGAGTAGCCATGCGCAAGCTTGAAGAGGTCCTGCAGGATTGGGAGGCCGTCATCGGCCTTGAGATCCATGCCGAGCTCACCACGCTCGACACCAAGATGTTCTGCGGCTGCAAGCTGGAGTTCGGCGCCGAGCCGAACACCCACACGTGCCCCGTGTGCCTGGGGCTTCCCGGGGCGCTGCCGGTTCCCAACCGCTCCGCCATCGAGTCCATCGTGCTGGCGGGCCTGGCTACGAACTGCGACATCGAGAAGCACTCGATGTTCTACCGCAAGACGTACATGTACCCCGACATGTCCAAGAACTTCCAGACCACGCAAGGCCCCGTGGCCTTCTGCATGCGCGGGCATCTGGATTTGGACGTGGACGGCCCGGCTGCGAAGGAGCGCATCGACCTGGACGGGCTCGAGGTAGGCGAGAGCCGCGGCAACGTGACGCGCACGGCCGACGGCTACACCGCGCACGTGGGCATCACGCGCATCCACATGGAAGAGGACGCGGGCAAGATGGTGCACGTGGGCGGCGGCGAGGGCCGCATCGCCGGCGCCACGCATTCGCTGGTGGACTACAACCGCGCCGGCACGCCGCTGACCGAGCTGGTGACCGAGCCCGACCTGCGCACGCCCGAAGAGGCGCGTCTGTTCATGCAGAAGCTGCGCCAGATCTACCTGGCGCTCGGCATCTCGGACTGCTCGATGGAAGAGGGCAGCATGCGCTGCGACGGCAACGTGTCGCTGCGCCGTCGGGGCGCGAAGGAGTTCGGCGTGAAGACCGAGCTCAAGAACATGAACAGCTTCAAGAACCTCCACGACGGCTTGGCCTACGAAATCTGCCGCCAGGCCGAGGTGCTTGAAGAGGGCGGCCAGATCTACCAGGAGACGCGCCACTGGGATCCGTCCCAGAAGCGCACTATCGTCATGCGCGTGAAGGAGACGGCCGACGACTACCGTCTGTTCCCTGATCCCGACCTGGCTCCCTATGACCTGTCCGACGAATGGATCGAGTCGGTGCGGGCGAAGCTGCCCGAGCTGCCCGCTCAGAAGGCGGCCCGTTTCGAAGACGCGTTCGGGCTCTCGGCCTACGATGCGCGCCATTTGGTGGACCATCGCGTTACGGCGAACTTTTTCGAGGAGTGCATGGAAGCGGCGGGCGCGGACGCGGGCAAGCTGGCGAAGCCCGTGGCGAACCTGGTCATCAACGACGTGACGGCGTATCTGAACGCGCACGAAGACGTTGATTTGGCATCCTCGCCGCTCACGCCCGCGCGCGCGATCGAGCTTGTGGGCTTGCAGGCTCAGGACGTCATCTCGTCCAAGCAGGCCAAGGAAGTGTTCGCAGCCGTGCTCGACGAGGACAAGGATCCGTTGGCCATCGTGGACGAGCGCGGCATGAAGCAGGTGTCGGACACGGGCGCCATCGAGGCCGTGGTGGACGCGGTTCTGGCCGCGAACCCCGACAAGGTGGAGCAGTACCGCGGCGGCAAAACCGGCCTCATCGGATTTTTCGTGGGCCAGTGCATGAAGGAGATGCGCGGCCAGGGCAATCCCAAGGTTATCAACGAACTGCTTGCAAGCAAGCTGGGCTAACGTGACGGGCCGTCGTTCTTCGGGGAGGAGCGACGGCCCGCGGACTTTTGAGAAAGGGGATGCATGGACATCAACGAAATGCTGGTGAATTTCACCGGCGAGGTAAGCGGGTACCTGTACACGTACATCCTGCTGATACTGCTCGTGTTCGTGGGCGTGTACTTCACCATTCGCACGAAGGGCGTGCAGATCCGCTACATCAAGGATATGTTCACGCAGTTGACGGAGAAGAAGCACGTTCAAGGGGAGCGCTCCATCTCGTCGTTCCAGGCGCTGATGGTTTCCACTGCCAGCCGCGTGGGCACGGGCAACATCGCAGGCGTGGCCACGGCCATCGCCACGGGAGGCCCGGGCGCGGTGTTCTGGATGGGCTTGATGGCGATCATCGGCGCGGCTTCGGCGTTCGTCGAGTCGACGCTCGCGCAGATCTGGAAGGTGCGCGGCAAGGACGGCGAGTTCCGCGGCGGTCCGGCGTACTACATTGAAAAGGCGCTCGGCGCGCGCTGGTTGGGCATCGTGTTCGCCATTCTGCTCATCCTGTGCTTCGCCTTCGGGTTCAACGGGCTGCAGGCGTTCAACGCGACGTCGGCGCTCGAGTACTACATTCCCGATTACGCCACGAACGGTGCGGCGGTGGCCTGCGGCATCGTGCTGGCCGTCATGACCGCGTTCGTGATCTTCGGCGGTGCGAAGCGCATCAGCATCATCACTTCCATCATCGTGCCCATCATGGCGCTCGGCTATATCGCCATCGCGCTGTGGACCACTATCGTCAACATCGGCGAGCTGCCGGCCGTGTTCTCGCTCGTGTTCGCCTCGGCGTTCGATTTCCAGTCCATCTTCGGCGGATTCGCCGGATCGGTGGTCATGCTGGGCATCAAGCGCGGCCTGTACTCCAACGAGGCCGGCATGGGCTCCGCTCCGAACGCCGCCGCTACGGCCAGTGTGTCGCATCCGGTCAAGCAGGGCCTCGTGCAAAGCCTCTCGGTGTACATCGACACGCTGCTCATCTGCACGTGCTCGGCTATGATGGTGCTCGTGTTCTACGTGCAGGACCCCGAGGCTGCCGCGTCGCTCAACGGCATGCCGCTTGTGCAGATGGCCGTGAACAACTCGGTGGGCGAGATCGGCATTCATTTCATCACGTTCGCCATCTTCGCGTTCGCGTTCTCCAGCTTGATCGGCAACTATTTCTACGCCGAAAGCAACCTGCGCTTCATCAAGGGCAACAGCAAAGTGCTGTTGACGGTGTTTCGCCTGGTGTGCCTGGGCGTGGTGTTCTACGGCGCCGTCAACAGCTTCGACCTGGCGTGGAACCTGGCCGACATCTTCATGGGCTTCATGGCGCTGGTGAACCTGATCGCCATCTTGCTTCTGGGCAAATGGGCACTGGCTGCGCTCGACGACTACACGCGCCAGCGCAAGCAGGGCGTCGACCCGGTGTTCGTGGCCGACAGCATTCCCGGTTTGCCGAAGACCGATTGCTGGCACGTGTCGGAGGTCGAGGATTACGGCAAGCCTCCGGTGCAGGAGTATCTGGACGAGGCGCTTGATGCGGAGTACGCAGGATTGAAGTAGCGAAGAGTAGGGCGGCTCGGTCGCCCGAGAACATGCACGGGAAGGGAAGCGACTCATGGCAGGCAACGAAAGGCGTCCGGGAGACTGGCAGCGCAAGGATCTGCGACAGAACGCGAACGACCTGGTAGAAGACGATAATCCTAAGAAGTGGTACGACCAGACGTTTTGGATCATCTTCTTCTTGGTGATATTCTGGCCGGTGGGTATCGTGCTGGTGTGGCGCAGCGATTGGCATATCGTGGTGAAGCTGCTCTGCACGGTGTTCGTAGCCGTAACCGTGTACTTCGCGTGGACCATGTCGCAAGCCGTGCAGGCGATGCAGGTTGGCTAAGCGATTCGCGTGCCGCCGTCGTTGAAACGGGCTTTGCGCAAAAAGGGGCGGGATCCTGATTCGGGTCCCGCCCCTTTTCGTTGTTCGTTCCAATGTATCCTATACCATTCCTCTATTTTCGTATTTCGTCTCCGAGGTGCACCAGGGCCATACGTCGTGGAGGTAGCCCCAGCCGTAGCCCACCCAGTACACGCTTTCGTGCCGCGCGGCCGTAACGCCGCGCATTACCCGGGATGTCTTGATGTCGTACACGTCTACCGAAACGGTGCGCACGTGGCGAACAGCTAGCTGGTCGCTCACCTTGTTGTAGCTCGCATCGCTTACCACCACATGGGCGGGCGGCGCTTCCTTGCTCTTCCACTGCACGAGCGGTTTCGGACGCCCCTTGGGGTAGTCGCCGGTATGGGTGTTGCTGGTGCGGGTCGCGAGCATAGTGAAGCCTAGCGCGCGCAGTTCGCTGAAGATGTTGCTTGCGTCGCTCATGTTCAGCTCGTAGTCGTGAAGGGGCCTTTGGTTGTACTTGATCTTTCGGATCTGGGGCAGGTTTGCTTCCATCTGCTGCCATTGAGCCAGATTGAGATCGCCGGTGAACGAGTACATCAGGACGTCTTCGCGATCTACGCTCTTCCCGAACGAAGCGTTTCCGAAGTATGCATCGTCGTACATGCGCCCGGAAAGCGGGCCGGTGTGGTTGTCGAGCGAATACACATGCTCGTTGATCAAGCAGCGTATTTTTTTGTTCGCAAGCGGCTCGGTTGCTTGGCGCAGCGGGGACTTCTGGAACTTTTCCTTATAGGTCATAGATTCTTGGTCCCACACGCGCTCTCGTTGCCCAACAAGCTTCTTCAACACCTGATCTGCCTGTTTCTTGAGGTCTTCTTTGGCGAGCGTGGCGTTGAGTTTCTCGGCGTCAGTGCCAGTGCCCTCGACTGCCGAAAGGTATGCCATGGACGACATGTAGCCGTACAGGTACGAGGTGATCATGCAGCCCAGGTACACGTCTTTGATCTCGAAGGTTTCCGGATCCCAGTTGTAATACGTTTCGATCCAGTTGTAGTAGTCGCTCACCACGTCTTTGGTACCGGTTCCTGTGATCATGCTGCCCAGGTTCACCGTGTCGGCGTACACGGTGGTGCTGAGCAGCCCGTTTTTGGCGTCGATGGCTTGCTTGAAGTTCGTCAGCGTCTCCTGGTTCTCTTTCGTCAATTCTTCGAAGACCTTCGCGTCCGTGCCTCCGTTCGCCAGCTCTTCCGGCGACATGGCGCCGATGGTTGCCGTGTACAGGGTTCCGTAGCTGTTCAGATGGTCCATGAGCCACTTCACCTGGTACCAGTCCGACTCGAAGCCGCCGCGCTTGTCGATGGCGCGCAGCTGGATAGCCAGGTTGTCAACGCTGGTTTCCATACGCGTGAGCTGGCCCTTCATCTGATTCAGTTCGTCAAGCACGTCCTTGATGTCGTATTGGGGGCCGGTTTCCAGCAGCGAGGCGATGATACCCAGGATCTGCGAGATGCCCTGGCCGATGTTGGATGGGTCGGACGAGCAGAAGTAGCTGATAGCCGAAACCAGCTTCTCCAGCACCTCGAACACCATTTTCGCGGTGCGCATGTCGTCCTCTTGGCTGTAAAGCGCCGTTCCACCTACGATGTTGGCCAGCGATTCGTCGGAGAGGTTGATGGCGCAGGGTCCCTGGGCGATGCCCAGCTTGTTGAGGACCACGCCGTCGGCCAGGTCGACCTCGTGGCCGCACATGAGCTGCGTCATCTCGTTGAGGAACTGCGCGTTCGCCTGCTCTTCGGTAAGGCCGCTTTCGGCGTACGCACCGTACCAGCTTTTCACCGTTTTGGCGTCGATGGCGAAATCGAAATCGAAGCCGTTCTTGCGCACCTCGGTGAACTTCACGGCTCCAGGGTTCTTTTCCAGGATTCCCTTGTCTCCTGATTCGCTGGTGTCGTAGCCGGGGGGAAGGGCGGGGGCTTGGCCCGGCAGGGTGATCTGGGAGTTGCCGGTCCGGTTAAAATCAGTGATGCTCACGCTGCCGTCCAGCGCGCCGAACTCAACGGTGTTGTGCACGACCAGGGAGCCATCCCCGTTTTTCGTGACGCTATTCGCCTTGACGGTGCCGTACGGAACGGCTGCTGCGGCATCGGCGGTGGAGACGGCGTCTTCGGTAGCATCGTCTCCATCATAGTAATAGGGGTGCGCGATGGCGACGGGGGCTTCTCCGTCAAGGGCGGCTGGATCGACGGTAAGCTGGTCGTCGGCATCGAGGGCGGCGGACAGCGCCTTGAACTGGTTGAGCGGCGTGTCGGCGGTTGCCGTCACGGCAAGGGTGCCGCGCGTCGCGTCGTTCGCGTCGACGGTGAACGACGCAGCGGATAGGGTTCGATCGCTGAAGGCGAAGTGCGCAGCCTGCGCGCCTGCGGAGAACCGCCCGTTCTCAAGCGAGACGGGGAAGGTGAACGTGCTGTTCTCGTAGGAACCCTCGGCAACATCGAACGTGATGAGGGCCTCTTCGACGGCCAGCGTGGCTTCGCCGCTTGCGGCGGCGTCGGCGAACGATCCCGGGCCGAAGATCATGACCCCTCGCGCGCCTGGTGCCCCAAGGTCGCCTTCGAGGGTGACGGCGAGGGCCGATCCCTCGGTGCCGTCGAGCATCGTTGCGGTTCCGGCATGTTCGACGGCGGTGACGGACAGGTTTTTGAAATCGCCGTCGAGCGAGATGGCGTCGATGGACGGCTTGTCGGCGAAGGGCAGGCTGGACACCAGATTGATCCGGGCGCGCTTCGCGTTTGCCGAGGCGGCTGCTCCGTCGACCACTTCCACGTTCGCTTGGGAGAACGCGGCTTCCTGGTCGGTGGACCCCACCGTGAGCGTGGCGGCTACGGTGGCGCCCGGCACGCTGCAGGTTGCGGAGCCTTCGAGGGCGAACGAGGTCACCGCGCCCTGTTCGTTCGCTTCGTCAGCGTGGGCTTCGCGCGGCACCAGGGGCGCCAAGCCCGCTACGAGCACGACGCCCATGAGCGCTCCCATGGTCCCCTTCGCCCGGCGGCTGCGCGCCTGCTTGCGCGAGAACGTGGCGGCCGCCAGCGCGATGAAGCCCGCAGCTGCAACGGCCGCCAGCGCGATGCCGGCGGCGCTTCCGCTATCGCCCGTGGGTGCAAGCCGCTTGAACAGGGAGGATTCGAACAGGACGTTCAGCTTCAGCTCGATCGTTTCGCCAGCTGCTAACGTGTCGGCCTCGCGAGCCGTGACATCGCCGTCGCGAGCCAGCTTCACGCCCTGCGGCAGTTGGGCTTCCAGCCGCACCTTGTTCCAGGTGATAGGCGTGTTGTTTGCAACGGAGAACGTGACGACGGCCTGATCGCCGGGTTCGTACGCGTCCTTGTCGAACGAGCCGACGATCTTCGGGATGGGCGGGTTGCCGGCTCCTGCTTCCTCGGCGTACGCATGCGCGGGAAGGGCGCAGGCGACGGCGATCAGGAGCGCCGCGATCATCGCGAAGGCAAGCGGCATGGATGCGGAGGCTGGTGCGGGGCGCGTCATGGTGCCTCGATTCTATGACAGGGCGGACCGTTTTACTGGTAAACGCATCAGCGATAGTATAAAACACCAGATGCGTACAGAAGGCGCCGGATCCGCAGAAGATCGTCTCCGGCGCGGGGATTTGTCTTCTTTCGGGTTGCTTGCCGGGTGCGTTTGGTCGCGATTGCGCGCGGCGTCCCGCAAGCGCCTCGTGTTTGGGATGCGTGGGATTTTTGACGTTTGCCCGATTGCCCTCGCATCGAATGCTTCTTGTGCGCTATCATTTCGGGCGAAAAAAGTGATCCGGTCCGTACGAGTTGCACAAGGATGCTGATATGACGAATTTTCTTCACGGTCGCACGGCCGTTCTGGCGGGGCACGGGTTCGATGAGAACGGCCCCTATCTGCTGATCAACGATGTGGAGCGAGCGGAGCAGCTGCGCTTTTCGGTTCTGGGCAAGACCTTCTCGCTCAAGCGACTGCCGCGACGTCGCTGCGTAGGGCGTTTCGACTTGGAAACGCAGGTGAAAAGCACGTGCCCGCTCAACGTGGAGCTGCTGCCCGATGCGAAGGAAACCATGTGCCCCGCGTGCATCGAAGCCACGGGCTTCAATCCTTCGTTCTACTATGCCGACTTTATTTCTGCCCAGCAGCGCGCTTACAATCTGACGCCGCATTTCACGTACCTGGCCTATTTCTCGCCCCAGCACGTGAAGGCCGGCATCTCGTCTGAAACGCGCGGCATCGAGCGCTTGCTCGAGCAGGGCGCTCGTGCGGCTCGCATTGTGGGGCGGTTCGGCTGTGCGGACGATGCGCGCGAACTGGAAGCCGCGCTGTGTTCGCAGCAGGGCATTCTGGAAACCATGCGCGCTTCCGTGAAGACGAAGCTGCTCGTCGAGGCGCGGTTCGACTTTTCCGAGGCGAAGCGCGTGCTTGACGCTACAACGGAGCGCTTGGGTCTTGAGGATGCCGAGCCGGCGCAGGATCTTTCGCCCTACTACTTCGGCGGTCCGTCGCCTGACGTGCACGACCTGCAGATTCCCGATGGGCACGAAGGCGAGTGCGGCGGCCGCTGCATCGGCATGGTGGGCGGCGCGCTCGTTTTCGAGCAGAGCGGCACCAACTACGTGGCGGCGGTGAAGGATTGGGAGTCCCATGAGGTCGAGCTTCTAAAGGATGAGGTCATCTGCGAATACGCCTTCGAGCCTCAGCAGTTCTCGCTGTTCTAGGTTGTTCGCGGGCCGCTGTGCGGGCGGCGGCGCACGCGCTGGCGGGAGAGCGGTGGTCGTTTGGGCGGCTGACCCGCCTCCTGCTTGCGCCGCTGGCAGGCGAAGCGAGGCGCAGGGGGTGCGCCGTTGGTTCGTTTTTGGCTTCGAAGGGGTGTGCGTCCCTTTTGTGCATGTGCGGGTGTTTGCGATTGCCGCACTGGGGCCTTGCCTCGATGCTGCCGGAGTGGACGAAAGCCCTACGTGTGATTGCGACCCCTACGCGTGCTTGCGACTCCCGCGCGGAGGCCTTGCGCACGAAAAATCCCGTTTGCTGGCAGGTTTCGACGTTTGGGGGTCGTCAGGTCGGGCGTCCTGTCCGCCGCTGTGCGGTTTGCTTTGCGCTTCGCCTGCTCATAGCGCTGGTCTGCTGCATCGCGCGTTCGCGGGCGTTCGTCCTGCTGCTTTCGACGACCTCAAACCGTCAAAACCTGCCAGCGAAGGCGGTTTTTCGTGCGCGCTCCCTTGCTTCGAGTCGCAAATGCCGCGCTGGTCCTTCTTGCTGCCGCTCGTGAATAGCGAGCAGGCTCCGCCGCCGCGCGCACGCGTCGAAGCTGGCGCTTCCGGCGACATGCCTTGTCGCCGCTTGCGCGCAGCGCATCGCTGCTTTTGCCGGCAAACCGCTCTCGATGTGCCGTTCGCGTCGTAAAATGCAGGCAATCCCATATTCTTCTTGCTTTACTACTCTACTGTGATAAAGTACGATGCGCGGGGCGGGTTCGCGACCGCAGCGTGTAGGCGCGCGGGGCAACGCAAGCCGCGTCGCAACGCAAGCCGCACGGCCGCAACGCAAGCCGCGCAGCAACGCAAGCCGCACGGCAACGCAAGCCGCGCCGCCACGCAGCGCGCCTGCGGCCACAACGCCGCAGCGCGCCATAACGAACAGGTGCAATGCCAAGACGAGCAGGGAAGAGGAGCCGATGAATTTCGCAACGCCGGCAGGTTTCAGAGACGTGCTGTCAGAAGAAGCGCAGCAGCGCGAGCTCATCGCGCGCGCCGTGCAGGATCGGTTCGCTTCGTGCGGATACGCGCCCATCGAAACGCCCACGCTCGAAGCGATGGACGTCATGCGGGCGAGCGGCCGTCTGCCCGGATCCCCCTTCAAGTTCTTCGACTCGCAAGGCGACCTGCTGGCCATGCGCCCCGACGTAACGTTGCAAGTGGCGCGCATGGTGGCCACGCGGCTGCCGGGCCAGCCCGGGCCGTTCCGGTTCCGCTACATGCAACGCGTGTTCCGCGAGGCCGAAGTGGAGCTGCAAGCCGCCGCGCGCGAGCTTACGCAGATGGGCGTCGAGTGCATCGGCGTGTCGGGTCCCGAGGCCGATGCCGAGGTGGTGGGGCTTCTCGCCGAGGCGCTTTCCCTGGCAGGCGTGCGCGATTGCACCATGGCACTTGCCACGGTGGGCGTCCTGCGTGCGCTTCTGGAGGCAAGCGGCGCGCCCGCTTGGTGGAGGGAGCAGGTGCTCGATGCGTACCACGCCTCGAACTTCGTGGAACTCGATCGCCTGACAAGCCCCGAGGGGGCGGTTCCGCCGGTCGATCCCGTCTCGAATCCCGATCGCTTCACGGGTCGCGTCGCGGTCCCTCCGGTGTTCGCCGCCGCCATCCGCGCGCTGCCGCGCGTCCGCGGCGGCCGCGAGGCGATCGACGAGGTACGTGCGCTCGTGGCGCCGTTGGGCTGCGAAGACGGCCTGGACGACTTCGCTCGCACGTACGACCTGCTTGCGCAAGCGGGACTCGGCGCGCGCATCCTGGTCGATTTCTCGGTCATGAGCTCGTTCGATTATTACACGGGCATCGTGTTCGAGGCGTACGCGCCGGGCGTGGGCGCGCCTTTGGGCAGCGGCGGTCGCTACGACAATATGATCGCCGCGTACGGCCAAAGCCGTCCCGCTGCCGGCTTCGCGTTCTTCCTGGAGCAGGCGATGGCCGCTGCCGCCCGCGAACGGGCGGCGGTGCCCGAGGGCGAGCGTCCCCTGCGCGTCGCGGTCCCCAAGGGTTCCCTGAACCCGGGCACCATCAAGGCGCTGGCCGATGCGGGCCTGGACGTGTCGGGCCTTGCCGATTCGGGGCGCCAGCTCATCATCAGCAACCCCGGCGTGGATTACGTCATCGTGCGGCCCACTGACGCGCCCGTGTTCGTGGCGCTGGGCGCTGCCGACTGCGGCGTCTGCGGAAAGGACTCGCTTCTGGAGGCGTCCCCCGACGTCGTGGAGCTGGTGGACCTGCGGTTCGGAGCGTGCCGCTTCGTGGTGGCCGAGCCTGCCGGCGCGGCCGAGGCCACGGCGGCGCACCATCGCGAGCTGGGATCCATCCGCGTGGCTACGAAGTACCCGCGCATCACGCAGGCCCACTACGCGAAAACGGGCACGCAGGTGGAGATCGTGAAGCTGCACGGCAACATCGAGCTCGCCCCCTTGACGGGCATGGCCGAGCGCATCGTGGACATCACGGCCACCGGCACCACGCTCAAGGAGAACGACCTCGTGGTGGTCGAAGAGGTGCTGTCGTCGACCGCTCGGTTCTTCGCGAACGCCTGCGCGTTTCGCACGGACGCTCGTATCGTACAATTGGCCCAGGCATTGCAGCAGGGCGCGGACGCGCCCGCGTCGCAGCAGAATGCAGAACAGGAGTAAGCCCATGCGTCGTGTTACCCTTGCACCCGGCGAAGTATTCTCGAACGCCCACCTCAAGCGCACCGGCGCTTTCAACGCCGAGGCCCTTGCGGCAGCCACCGACATCATCGCGGATGTGCGCGAGCGCGGCGACGCGGCCTTGCGCGACTACACCGAGCGCTTCGACGGCGTGCGCGTGGATGATTTCCGCGTGCCCTATGCCGACATCGCCGAAGCGGTGACCCGCGTCGACGACCGCACGGTCAAGGCGCTGCGCCAGGCAGCCGACCAGATCCGCGACTTCCACGAGCGTCAGCGCCAGCAAAGCTGGTTCACCGTGCGCGAGGACGGCGCGCTCGTGGGCAGCAAGGTGGAGCCTTTGGAGTCGGTGGGCATCTACGTGCCGGGCGGCCGCGCGCTCTATCCGTCCACCGTGCTCATGAACGCCCTGCCCGCCGCCGTGGCCGGCGTGCCGCGCATCGTGTGCGTTACGCCTCCCGCTCCCGGCGGGGGCGTGGACGCGGCCATTCTGGAGGCCTGCCGCATTTCGGGCGTGACCGAGATCTACACGGTGGGTGGCGCGCAGGCCGTAGGGGCGCTGGCGTACGGAACCGAATCCATCGAGCCGGTGGCGAAGATCACGGGTCCCGGCAACGCCTACGTGGCGGCTGCGAAGAAGATCGTCTCGGGCGATGTCGGCATCGATATGATCGCGGGCCCGTCAGAAGTGTGCGTGGTGGCCGACGCCACGGCCGATCCGGCGCTCGTGGCCATCGACCTCATGGCCCAGGCCGAGCACGACCCCTTGGCGGCGTGCTACCTGGTCACGTTCGACGAAGCGTACGCCGACGAGGTGGAGCGCATGGTCGAGCGGCACCTGGAGTCCTCCACGCGCGCCGAGATCACGGCTGCGTCCCTTGCCGACCAGGGGCTCGTGGTGGTGTGCGACAGCATGGACCAAGCGCTCGAAGCCGTTAACGTCATCGCGCCCGAGCACCTGGAGCTGCACGTCGACCACGCCTTCGATCTTTTGGGCGCCATTCGCAACGCGGGCGCCATCTTCCTGGGCGCTTGGACGCCCGAGGCTGTGGGCGACTACGTGGCCGGCCCGAACCACACGCTTCCCACGGGCGGCACGGCGCGCTACGCGAGCCCGCTCTCGGTCGACGAGTTCGTGAAGAAGTCGAGCGTCATCCAGTACTCGTCGGCTGCGCTCGCTCGCGATGCGGAAGCCGTCATGACCATCGCGAGCCATGAAGGCCTGTGGGCGCATGCGAAGAGCGTCGAGATGCGCAAGAACCTGCTGGAATGCGGGAACGTGTTCGGGGCCGGGGACGGCGGTGCCGATGCGTAGCGTACGCCTTCCCGCCCCGCAGCTGGCGAGCCTTTCGCCGTACGATCCGAAGTACCTGCCGGCCGAGGCGTTTTTGTCGGCGAACGAGAATCCGCACGACGTGGACCAAGACATACGGCACGAGATCATGCGCGAGGTGAAGCGCCTGCCGCTCAATCGCTACCCGGATCCGCTGGCCAACGACCTGCGCGACATGATCGCCGAGGCGAACGGTCTGGATCGCGATCAGGTGCTCGTGGGCAACGGCGGCGACGAGCTGCTGTTCAACATGGCGCTGGCGTGGGGCGGCCCCGGACGCACGTTTTTGAACCTGCCGCCCACGTTCTCGGTCTACGACAACAACGCGCGCCTGACGGGCACGACGGTGGTCGACGTGCCGCGCCGGGCCGATTACTCCATCGACGAAGGGGCCGTGCTGGCGCGCGCGGCGCAGGGCGACATCGATTACCTGGTGGTGACCAGCCCGAACAACCCCACGGGACAGCTGGCCGGCGAGACGTTCATGCTGGAGCTGCTCGACGCGACGGACGCGCTCGTCATGGTGGACGAGGCGTACTTCGAGTTCTCGCGGCAAACCATGCGCCCGTATCTCGACCGCCACAAGAACCTGGTGATCCTGCGCACGTTCTCGAAGGCGTTTTCCCTGGCGGGCGTGCGCATGGGCTATCTTCTGGGCGACGCGGACGTGGTTCGGGAGTTCGCCAAGGTGCGCCAGCCGTATTCGGTAGACGCGGTTTCGCAGGCGGTGGCTCGGGTGGTGTACGCGAACCGCGCGAAGTTCGAGCCCGGCATCCGGCGCATCATCGAGGAGCGGGCTCGCGTGATCGAGGGCTTGCGCAAGATTCCCGGCGTCAAGCCGTTTCCGTCGGATGCGAACTACGTGCTGTTTCGCATGGAGTCGGCGGCGCAGACCTGGCAGGCGCTGTACGATCGCGGCATCTTGGTGCGCGATCTGTCCCGGGCTGCGCATTTGGAGGATTGCCTGCGCGTGAGCATTGGTACGCCGCAGGAGAACGACCGGTTTTTGCGCGCGCTGCGCGACATCGTCATGGAGAAGAGGTAACTATGGCCGAGCGGGGCATGCGACGTGCGCGGGTCGAGCGCGCGACGAACGAAACGGACATCAAGCTGTCCGTCGACCTGGACGGAACGGGGCGCGCCGACGTGGAGACCGGCATCGGGTTTTTTGACCACATGCTGTGCGCGTTCGGGCGGCATGGGCTGTTCGACCTGGAGGTGCGCGTCAAGGGTGACCTGGAAGTGGACGGGCACCATACGGTGGAGGATGCCGGCATCGTGCTGGGGCAGGCGTTCGCCCGCGCGCTTGGCGACAAGCGCGGCATCCGTCGCTTCGGGTCGCTCATGCTTCCCATGGACGAGGCGCTGGTGTTGGCGGCGTGCGACCTTTCGGGGCGCGGGCAGCTGCACTGGGACGTGGACGTTCCTCCCGTTATGCTGGGAACGTTCGACGCAACGCTGGCCAAGGAGTTCTTCATCGCGTTCGCCGCGAACGCCGGCGTGACCTTGCACGTGCGCAAGCTGGTGGGAGAAAACGTCCACCACGTGCTGGAGGCGGCGTTCAAGGCCGTCGCGCGGGCGCTGCGCGAAGCCGTCGAAGCCGACCCGCGCGCTGCGGGCGCGCTGCCCACCACGAAGGGCGCCCTGTAGAGCGTCCCGACCGGCGAGCGGGCACCATACGCCCGCTTTCCGGCCGACCCGTATTGGCAAGCAGAGATTGGAATGCTTGAAACATGATAGCCGTTGTCGATTACCATAAAGGGAACCTGAAGAGCGTGGCGCGCGGCCTGGCTGCGGCCGGCGGCGATGCGGTCGTCACCGACGATGCGAGCGTGATAGCCCGCGCCGACGCCGTGGTGCTTCCGGGGGTGGGCGCGTTCGCCGATGCATCGGCCTCCATGCGCGCGCTGGGGCAGGCCGACGTCGTGCGGGCCCGCATCGCCGCGGGCGTTCCCTTTCTGGGCATTTGCCTGGGACAGCACCTCATGTTCGAAGAGGGCGTCGAAGGCGCGCCCGAGGCCGATGACGAAGCGTCGTCGAACAATGCGCCCGGCCTTGCCGTTCTTCCCGGCGTGGTGGCCAAGATGCCCTCCGTCGATGCGTCGGGCCGGCTTCACAAGGTGCCCCATGTGGGCTGGAACACGGTGGAGGTGACGGATCCGGCCTGCCCTTTGCTCAAAGGCGTCTCATCGGGCACTTATTTCTACTTCACGCACAGCTACGTTGCGCCTTCTGGACCCTTCGTTGCAGCTGAGACCACGCACAGCGTGCCGTTTCCCAGCGTGGTGCAGTACGGGCAGGCGGCGTTCGGCGTGCAGTTCCATCCCGAGAAAAGCTCGGACGCGGGCGCAGCGCTGCTGCGCAATTTCGTCGACATCGTGAAAGGGGCGTAGCATGCATTTGCTTCCCGCTATCGACATCCTGGGCGGCAAGGCCGTCCGCCTGGCAAAGGGCGACTACAGCCAGGTGACCGTGTACAACGACGACCCCGCCGCGCAGGCGCAGCTGTTCGAGGAAGAGGGCGCGTCCTGGCTGCATGTGGTGGACCTTGACGGCGCGAAGTCGGGAGCGCCCGAGAACATTGCCATCATCGAGCGGATTCTCAAAAAGACCCTGCTCAAAGTGGAAGTGGGCGGCGGCGTTCGGTCGCTCGACACCCTTGCGCGCTTGGCGGACGCGGGCGTGTCGCGCATCGTGCTGGGCACATCGCTCGTGGCCGATCCGTCGTTTGCGGCGGCCGCGATCGACGCGTACGGCAAGCTTTTGGCTGCGGGCGTCGACGCGAAGGGCGGGGAAGTGGCCGTTTCCGGTTGGCGCGAAGGTTCGGGCGTTTCCGCCGAGGAGCTGGCCCGCCACGTTTCCCAGCTGGGATTTCGTCATCTCATCTACACCGACATCGCGCGTGACGGCATGCAGACCGGCATCGAGGCGCAGGCGTACGTGCGCATGGCGCAGGCGTTCGGGCATCCCGTGGTCGCGTCGGGCGGCGTTGCGGGCGTAGCCGACATCGAGCGCTTGGCTCCCGTCGCCGCGAGCATCGAGGGCGTCATCGCGGGCCGGGCCATCTACGAAGGCGCGCTTTCGGTTGCCGAAGGGGTGCGCGCCTGCGAGGCTGCAACGCGCGCTGCCGAAGCGGCGGCCGTGCAGGCGAACCCGTGCGGCGTCGCCCTGCCGACGAAGCCGGCCATCGGCCCGGACGAGCCTCATCCGGCGCCCGTCATGCCCTGTTGATCCATGGCCACCGCCGCAGGTGCGGCGTACGATGCAGTCAAAAAGGGGATCGACAAGCTGTTCAAGGGCAAGCAAAGGTAGGATGGATGAAGAAGGGTTGCCGGGCGCTTCTTGCCGACGGCGCGAACGACGGGTAGGAAAGGACAGGCATGCTAGCAAAACGGGTCATTCCCTGCATGGACGTCAAGAACGGGCGCGTGGTGAAGGGCGTCAACTTCGTGAACCTGCGCGACGCGGGCGACCCCATCGAGCTTGCCCAGCGCTACGATCAGCAGAAGGCCGACGAAGTCATCTTCTTGGACATCACTGCCACCAGCGATGACCGGGCCACTACGGTGGAACTGGCCAGCCGCGCGAGCGAGGAGCTGCACCTGCCGTACTGCGTGGGAGGCGGGTTTCGCAGCGTGGCTGACATGCGCACCATGATCGCGGCCGGTGCCGACAAGGTGTCGGTGAACTCGGCTGCCGTGGCTGATCCCGACCTGATATCCCAGGCTGCAGCGGCGTTCGGGTCGCAAGCTATCCTGTGCGCCATCGACGCGAAGAGCGTGGCGGGCAATCCGAACAAGTGGGAGGTGTACGTGGCTGGCGGCCGTAAGGCAACCGGCATCGACGCGGTGGAGTGGGCGCAGGAGGCGGTTCGGCGCGGAGCAGGGGAGATCCTGCTCACCAGCATGGATCGTGACGGCAGTCGCGACGGGTTCGACTGCGCCCTCACGCGCGCCGTGGCGCGGGCGGTGAACGTGCCCGTCATCGCAAGCGGCGGCGTGGGCAAGCTGGAGCATTTCGCCCAGGGGATCATCGAGGGAGAGGCCGACGCCGTGCTGGCCGCGAGCGTGTTCCATTTCGGCGAGCTGACGGTGCGCCAGGTGAAAGAGCACATGCGCGCGCAGGGAATCCCGGTAAGGTTGTGATCATGGACGTTTCCGCTTTTTCGTACAACGAGGCCGGCCTTGTGCCGTGCATCGTCCAAGACGCCGACACGCTTGAAGTGCTCATGATGGCGTGGATGAGCGAAGAATCCCTGCGCCTGACGCTCGAGCGCGGCGAAACCGTGTTCTGGAGCCGCAGCCGCCAAGAGCTGTGGCACAAGGGCGCCACCTCGGGAAACGTCCAGAAGCTGGTCGAACTGCGCTACGATTGCGACGCCGACACGCTGCTCGCTCTGGTGAACCCGGCCGGCCCCGCTTGCCACACCGGCGCGCGCAGCTGCTTTTACCGGGTCGTGGAATAGGGTCGCGGCGACGGCCTTTCGTCTGCGCCCTTCGCCCGGCCGCGCGCCGATCCGTAGCCGTACCTCCATCGCAAATACACGCATCGACCTCGTTTTTGCTTGAACGATATGATGACATGCGCTACCATAAAGCCAGTTCTTTTGCCTTTCAAGGAAGAAAACCCATCACATTGCATCTCATTCACGGGACTCATGCGCGCCTTCGCGCGCGTTTCACACTGATACGTCACAACATAAGGAGGACTGGGTGAAGTTTTTTCTGGACACCGCTGACCTGACCGAAATCGAGGAAGCGGCTAGTTGGGGAGCGCTCGCAGGCGTGACCACGAACCCCACGCTGTACGCGCGCACGGGCGGCAAGCTGTCCGATTTCCACAACCACATCAAGCGTATCTGCGACATCGTGGACGGACCGGTTTCCGCCGAGAGCGTAGCCATGACGCGCGACGAGATCGTGCGCGACGGCCGCGAGCTGGCCGCCATCGCCCCGAACGTGGTCGTGAAGGTTCCCACCATGGTCGAGGGCCTGGCCGCCACGCGCACGTTGGCCGACGAGGGCATTCCCGTCAACATGACGCTGTGCTTCAGCGTGCCCCAGGCCATCCTGGCCGCGCGCGCCGGCGCTCGCTACATCAGCCCGTTCGTGGGTCGCTTCGACGACATCTCCGACGACGGCCTGGACCAGCTGAGCAAGGTTGTTGCGGCTATCGGCAACTACGATTACTCCGACAACACGGTCAACCACGAGCAGGTGGAGATCATCGCCGCTTCCATCCGCAGCGCGAACCACGTGACGCAGGCGGCCCTCATGGGCGCCGACATCGCCACCGTTCCGTTCGGCGTGCTCAAGAAGATGGTTCAGCACCCGCTGACCGATCGCGGCCTGGATTCCTTCATGAAGGACTGGGAGAAAGTGCAGAACGCATGAGCGAAAACGAAGCATCGACTGCGGAGGGCGCATCCGAGGCGTCTTCCGCTCCCACTCCGCGTCGCCGCCGTTCCACAAGCGTGAGGACGAAGTCCGCGGCCAGCAAGGCGGAGAAGTCGGCGGAGCCCGCGAAGGCGGATGCGGGCGAAAAGCCCGGCAAGGAAGCTCCGGCGGCCCAAAGCGACAAGGCCGATTCGTCCGCGTCCGAGCGTCCCGCTCAGGCAAGCAAGACGCCTCGCAAGTCGACGAGGGCGAACGGCAAGGACGCGGCTTCGCAGTCTTCCGGCTCGACGAACAGGCGCCCGAACCAAGGGCAAAGCCAAAGCAACAAGGGCGGCTCCAACCAGAACAACCGCCAGCGGCAGAACAACAACAATCGCCAGAAGCAAGGCGGGCAGCAGAACGGCGGCAACCAGAACTTCCGCCGCCAGCGCCGTCCTCACAGCAATCAGGGCGGTCGCGAAATGCAGCCCAGCGTGTCGCGCGACGATCTGAACAAGCTCAAGGTTGCCGAGCTGCGCGAAAAGGCAGCGGAGCTGCAGATCGACGTGACGGGCCTCAAGAAGGCCGAGCTGGTCGAAGCCGTGTTCGAGGCAAGCGTCAAGGCCGAGGGCTTCATCGAGGTGTCCGGCATCCTGGACATCTTGGCCGACGGCTACGGCTTCCTGCGCACCCAGGGCTACCTTCCCAGCGAGTCGGACTGCTACGTGGGATTGTCCACCATTCGCCGCAACGGCCTGCGCAAAGGCGATCTGGTAAGCGGCCAGACGCGCCCCGCGCGCGAGAACGAGAAGTACGCGGCCATCCAGAAGGTCACGTCCGTCAACGGCACGCCCATCGAAGAGCTGGGCAACCGCGTGCGCTTCGGCGACCTCACGCCGGTCTACCCGGACGAGTGCCTCAGCATGGAGCACGGCAAGAACACCGTCACAGCGCGCGTCATCGACCTGGTTAGCCCCATCGGCAAGGGTCAGCGCGGCCTGATCGTCAGCCCCCCGAAGGCGGGCAAGACCACCATCCTCAAAGACATCGCGGCGGCCATCAGCGCGAACAACCCCGAAGTGCACCTCATGTGCCTGCTGGTGGACGAACGCCCCGAAGAAGTCACCGACATGGAGCGCTCCATCAAGGGCGAGGTCATCTCCTCGACCTTCGACATGCCCACCGAAAACCACATCGCCGTGTCCGAGCTGGTCATCGAGCGCGCGAAGCGCCTGGTGGAATGCGGCAAGGACGTCGTCGTGCTGCTGGACTCGCTCACGCGTCTGGCGCGCGCCTACAACCTGGCGCAGCCGGCGTCGGGCCGCATCCTGTCCGGCGGCGTGGACTCGACGGCGCTCTATCCGCCCAAGCGCTTCCTGGGCGCCGCGCGCAACATCGAGCACGGCGGAAGCCTGACCATCCTGGCGTCGGCCTTGGTGGACACGGGCTCGAAGATGGACGAGGTCATCTTCGAGGAATTCAAGGGCACGGGCAACATGGAGCTCAAGCTTGACCGCAATCTGGCCGATCGCCGCATCTTCCCGGCCATCGATCCGGTGGCGTCGGGCACGCGCAAGGAAGACCTGCTGCTCGATCCGCAGGAGGCGCCGCTCATCTGGGCCGTTCGCCGCATCCTGGCCAACACGAACAGCACCGAGCGCGCCATGGACATGCTCATCAAGTCGCTCAAGCAGACCGAAACCAACCAGGAGTTCTTGGTTCGCACCGCCAAGAAGGCGCAGCATACCAAGGCCGACGGCACGGTGGAGTTCTAAGCGAGTTGTCATGCGTTCGCTACCGAAGCGAAGCTTCGCCGTTCTATAATGAGCGCATGATGAGGAACCGCGTCCCTTGGGCGCGGTTCCGTGACGCTTTCGCTTGATCGACCCTGCAATTCGTACCAGGAGGGCCCATGTCCCAGGAAAACAACAACTGGCAGCAGCAGGTGTGGCAGCAGCCTGCTGCGCCTCAGCCGTCCCCGCAGCCTGCCGGCGGCTATGCGCCGCAGCCTTACGCGCCGCAGCCGCAGCCCAAGAAACGCGGATGGATCGTGGCGCTCGTCGCCGTCGTGCTCGTTTTCGTGCTCATAGCCATGAGCATGTGGTCGTGCACGTCCATCATGTCGTCGTCCATGGGCTCGCTTGGAGCCGTCGGGTCGCTCGGCGAAACCTCAATGTCCGAGGTTGACTTCCTGACCTCGGATGCGGTGGGGGTCATCGACATCGACGGTACCATCCAGTACGACGGCACCACCTCGTCGCCCGAAGGGTTGAAGGCCCAGCTCGATCGCGCTGCGCAGAACACCTACATCAAGGCGGTCGTGCTGCGCGTGAACTCCGGCGGCGGCACGGCTACTGCCGGCGAGGAGATGGCGGCGTACGTCAAGAAGTTCTCGGAAGATACCGGCAAGCCCGTGGTGGTGTCGAGCGCTTCCGTGAACGCGAGCGCGGCCTACGAGATTTCCAGCCAGGCCGACTACATCTTCACGGCCAAGACCACGGCCATCGGCGCCATCGGCACGGCGCTGCAGGTGACCGACCTTTCGGGGCTGCTGGAGAAGCTGGGCATCAACGTGGACAACATCACGTCGTCTGAAAGCAAGGATTCCAGCTACGGCACGCGCCCGCTTTCCGAAGAGGAGCGCGCTTACTACCAGAACATGGTCGAGCGCATCAACGAAACGTTCGTCCAGACCGTTGCCGAGGGCCGCGGCATGAGCGAAAGCGACGTGCGTGCGCTGGCCACCGGCATGACGTTCACCGGCATGGACGCCGTGGAGAACGGGCTGGCCGACGAAATCGGCACCAAGGAGGACGCGGTGGCGAAGGCGGCCGAGCTGGCCGGCGTCTCGCGCTACTCCACGGTTGAACTGAAAACGACGAAGAGCACCCTGTCGAGCTTGCTCGACCTTATGACCGAAAGCAAGAGCCTGTCCGCCGGCGACTTTGCCGCCGCTTTGAAGGAGTTTGAGAACGATGGCAACATCGCCCAGTAACATCGAGCGTCCCTCTTGGCCGAAGAGGGCCGTCGTCACGGCCGGCATGCCGTACGGCAACAAGCCGCTGCACTTCGGCCACATCGCGGGCGTGTTCGTCCCGGCCGACGCGTTCGCCCGCTTCCTGCGCGATCGCATCGGCGCCGCCAACGTCCGCTTCATCAGCGGAACGGACTGCTTCGGCTCTCCCATCAACGAGGGTTACCGCAAGTTGGTGGAAGCCGGGGAGTTCGACGGCACCATCGAGGAGTACGTTCGCAAGAACCACGAGGCGCAGAAGGCAACGCTCGATTCCTACAACGTCAGCCTTTCCATCTACGAGGGGTCGGGGCTGGGCTACGCGAAGTGCGTGCATCAGCTGATCAGCGAGAAGTTCATCGAGAAGCTGCACGAGAACGGCCATCTTCGCAAACGCGCCACGCTGCAGTTCTACGATGCGGAAGCCGGCACGTTCCTGAACGGGCGCCAGGTGGTGGGCCGTTGCCCCGTGCAAGGCTGCAAGTCCGAGCACGGCTACGCCGACGAATGCGACCTGGGGCACAGCTACGCGCCCGAGGACCTGATCGCGCCGAAATCGTCGTTGACGGGAACCACGCCCGAAATGCGGCCGGTGGAAAACTGGTACTTCGACCTGCCCGCGTTCGGCGGCTTCCTTCGCGACCACGTGGCTCGCCTCGAGGCCGACTCCGAGGTGCGCGCCATCGTGCCGAAAACCATCAAGGAGTTCCTGGTTCCGCCCGTGGTCTACATCAAGAACGACGAGCGCGCGGCGTACGAGCAGATCGCGAGCGATCTTCCCGCACACGAGCTGCGCGAACCCGAAAAGGGAAAGCAGAGCTTCGAGATCGAGTTCGCCGACATCGAAGCGCGCGATGCGGCGCGCGAAGTCTTGACGCGCGCGGGAATCCGCTTCCGCACGGGCAAGACCTTGGTGCCGTTCCGCATCACGGGCAATATCGAATGGGGGGTCAAGGCCCCGGTCATCGAAGGTTTGGAAGGCTTGACCGTGTGGTGCTGGCCCGAGAGCCTGTGGGCTCCCATGTCGTTCACCATGGCCGTGAACGACCAGATAGGCTTGCCCAGGGGCAGCTGGCGCGATTGGTGGTGCTCGGAGGATTCCGAGGTTTACCAGTTCATCGGGCAGGACAACCTGTACTTCTACGGCGTTGCTCAGCCGGCGCTCATCGAGGCGCTGCGTCCCGGTGACATCTTGGCGCCGGGCGAGACCGACCATCCCATTCGCCAGACGAACCTCGTGGCCAACTACCATATCCTGTTCGGCGACAAGAAGGCCTCGTCGTCGGGCGCGGTCAAGCCGCCTACCGCCGATGCGCTGCTCGAGCACTACACCGTCGAGCAGCTGCGCGCGCATTTCCTGGCGCTCGGCCTTGACCAGAAGTCGGTCGGCTTCAAGCCGAAGCCGTACCTGGCCACGGAAGAGGAGCTGGCCGATTCGCGCGTGGCGGACCCCGTGCTCAAAGAAGGCGCGCTTCTGACCAACGTGTTCAACCGCCTTGCCCGCAGCTGCTTCTACGAAGCTCAGAAGAACTTCGAAGGCTATCTGCCGCTCGGCGCCGTGTCGCCGGCCGTGCTGGACAAGGTGAACGAGGTGCTGCGCGTCTACGATGCCACCATGCATCGCGTCGAGCTGCATACCATCATGTCGATCATGGACGAGTTCATTCGCTGGGCGAACAAGTACTGGTCCGACGGAATCCGCGCGGTCGAGAAGGGCGGCGACGACGCGATGCGCCGCCAGGTGCTCGTGGACTCGTTCTTCTTGCTGCGCGTCGCCACGCTGCTCATGCATCCCGTGGTGCCGGCAGGGGCCGAGAAGATCTGCGACTACCTGAGCTTCGAGTTCGACGACTTCTTTAGCTGGAACTACGATTTCGAGAGCTTCGACGAGCTGTGCAGCGCTGGCGAGATCACCGAAGGCCGCCACCGCATCCGCGAGCTGCCTCCGCGCTTCGACTTCTTCGAGAAGCATCCGTCCCAGTACAAGTAGCGCGCCATGTTCCGCCGGTCCTCGAACCGGCGGAACGTTTCTTTGCCGAGTCCCTCCGTTTGAAAGGATGTTTCTTGTTGAAGGTCGATGCATTTACCGACGGGTCCGCGCGCGGGAATCCGGGGCCGGGCGGCTACGGCGCCGTGCTGCGGTTCGTGGATCGCAACGGGCGCACGCACGAAAAGGAGCTCTCGCAAGGTTACGAGCGCACCACGAACAACCGCATGGAGCTTCTGGGCGCTATCGTGGCGCTCGAGACGCTTAAAAGTCCCTGCGAGGTCACGCTCTACACCGATTCGCAGTACGTTGCCAACGCGTTCAACCAGCACTGGGTTGACGGCTGGCTCAAGCGCGGTTGGAAGAACGCCAAGAAAGAGCCGGTGAAAAACGTGGACTTGTGGCAGCGCCTGCTGAAGGCGAAGGAGCCGCATCGCGTGGAGTTCGTGTGGGTCAAGGGGCATGCGGGGCACGCGGAAAACGAGCGGTGCGACCAGCTTGCCACGGCGGCCGCCGACGGGGCGGGGCGCATCGCCGACACGGGCTTTACGGGATAGGCCGGGATTGACGGGCGGCCGCAGCATGGTGCGTGCTGTGGCCTTTCTGTAACGATCGATCGAACGCCCGGCCGTCATGCGTTCGATTTGCTACACTGGTTCGCATTGCATGCACGTTTTCGTATGGCAGGTGGAGGTACCCACATGCAGCAGAAAGCACGGGGCGGTCGCGCGAGGGGCGCGCTCGTCGGATTCATGGCAACGGTGCTTGCCGTATCCCTCATGGTTCCGGGCATCGCCCTGGCAGATCCTTCCGCAGCCGAGAAGCAGGCGGAGGCTCAGGCGGCTCTGGCTTCGCTCAATTCCATGCAGGAAAAGCTCAGCAAGGCGGCGGACGCGTACGACGACGCGCTGGCCGCTCAAAAGGACGCCGAGGCGAAGCGCGATGACGCGCAGGCTCGCATCGACGAGGCTTCGGCTCAGATCGCCGATTTGCAGGATCGCTTGGGATCGCGCGCTCGCAGCATGTATCGTTCGGGCGGCAGCTCGGCGCTCGACCTGCTTTTGGGGGCCACGTCGTTCAGGTCCTTCGCGACCAACTGGGACCTGCTCAATTCCATCAACGAAAGCGATGCCGAGCTGGTGCAGCAGACGAAGGATCTGCGTGCCGAGGTTCAGGAGCAGGAAGCCGTGCTTGCCGAGCAGGAGCGCATAGCTGCGCAGAAGGCGAGCGAGGCTCTGCGCACGAAAGACGAAACCGCTTCCACCATGGCGGCCATGCAGTCGACCTACGATAACTTGAGCGCCGAAGCTGCGGCGCTCGTCGAGCAGGAGCGCGCGGCGCAGTTGGCGGCCTACGAGGCGCAGGCCCAGGCCACGGTAGACGCGTCCGCCGATCAGGCGCAGCAGGGCTCCAATAACGGCAACGGCGGCAACAACGGCGGCGAATCCTCTGGCGGAGGCAGCGTCAACCCGCCTGCTCCCGACTACGACGAGCCTATCGCGGGCTCGGTGGTGGGCCGCGCGTACAGCCAGCTTGGCAAGCCGTACGGCTACACCGATCCCAGTTACGGCGCAGGTCCGTCGTCGTACGACTGCTCGGGCTTCGTGTCGTTTTGCCTGAGCGGCAGCTACAGCCGCATGGGAAGCACGCTCACGTTCATGAACTGGCCCCAGGTAAGCGATCCTCAGCCGGGCGACGTGGCCGTGAACGCCGGGCATTGCGGCATCTACATCGGCGGCGGCCAGATGATCCACGCGGCCACGTACGGCGTGGGCGTGGTGCAGGGTCCCGTGCAGCCCGGCATGATCATCGTGCGACCCTGGTAAACGATCGTTCATTGTCGACGAGGCGGGGAACCCGGAGGCGCTGACGCGCCCTTCGGTCTCCCCGCCTCGCGGTTTATCCGGAGAAGAGCCTAGCGAGCGGCGTTCTTGATGACGGTGCGCAGCTCGTCGATGCCCGTTCCCTTTTCGGAAGAGCACACCACCAAAGGCACGTCGGCATGCAGCTTCAGCTGCTTTTTCAGGGCTGCCTTCTGCTTCATTTGCTGCTGTCGGGATAGCTTGTCGGCTTTCGTCAGCACCACGGCGAAGGGAAGTTCCGCCTCCTGCAAGAACTCGATCATGTTTTCATCCAGGCTTGAAGCGGGGTGGCGGATGTCCACCAGCGACACCACGAGCGCCAGGTTGCGATCTTGGTTGAAGTACCCTTCGATCAGCTCCGACCAGCGTCCCTTCTCGGATTTCGCCACCTTGGCGTAGCCGTAGCCCGGCAGGTCCACGAACCGCACGCCGTCGCACGAGAAGAAGTTGATGGTGGCCGTCTTGCCCGGCGTTTGCGACACTTTCGCCAGGCTTTTGCGATTGAACAGCTTGTTCAGCAAAGACGACTTGCCCACGTTGGACCGGCCGGCGAATGCGATTTCGGGCAACGTGGACGTCGGCAGTTGCAGCGAGGTGCCGAACGATTTCTCGAACGCGACGTTGTTGATGTTCATGCTGGGCTCCTTGCGGTTCCGTCCCTCGCGTTGCCTGCGCAAGGGGAGGGTGCGGATGTTGTTGCGTTCATGGTAGCGGAACTGCGCCCATCGCGCGCGGAAAACCCCAAGCTCTCCTTGACGTCGCTTCGCTAGGAGCGCTTCCTGCCCGTGTACATGGCCATGGCCATGCAAGCTATGGCGGCCCAGGCCCAGAACGTATGCTTCTTCATGAGGCTCCTTTCAACGATCGATTCATATTAGTTAGCTTTAATTGACTTTTACCGGAGCTCTCATTATGCTAGAAAAGTTAACTTTAAGCAACTGTAAAGGATGTTGCGAACGATGCGCGCGAGCGCAAGAAAGGGGCATGCATGGACTTCCCGAAGAAGAGCGGCTGGCTGATCGGGGCGGGCGTGTTGCTGGGGGCGGTGGGGGCGAAGGCCCTGACGGGTCCAACGGCTAAGAAGTGCTACGTGCAGGGCGTTGCGAAGGGGCTGCAAGCGAAGGCCGCCTACGAGGGCATCGTCGAGCAGGCCAAGGCCGAAGTCGACGACATCGTGGCCCAGGCTTCCTATATCAACGTGCAGGCATCGCTCGCTGACGAGCCGTCCGCTGCCGCCGACGAGCCGTCTGCGGTCGAACCGGCGAAGTCCAAGGCGGATTCAGCTCAGGCATCAAAGAAGTAGCCGCGATGCAGTACGCCATTGCGAACGAACTCCCGGGCCGCGTGCGCGTCAAGCTTGCCGGCCCGGTTCCCTCCGCCGACCTCGACGCGCTGTATCGGGTGCTTGCGGCTATCCCAACGGTGGAGAAGGCGTCGGTCTATCCGCGCATCGGCAGCATCGCTTTGACGTACCGCCCGCTCGAGGGAGCGCGGGACCTGGTTTTGGAGCGCCTGTCCGCCATCGATGCGAAATGCATCGACGAGGCTCGATCCGGTTTCGGCCTTGACCTTGCCCCGCGCTCCCAGTCGCTTCTCATGGACCTGGCGCGCCTTGCGGGCCTGTACGTTTTGCGGCGCTGGTTCGTGCCCCGGCCGCTTGTCGCCGTTGCGGCGGCGTGGCGTTACCGGCGCTTCCTGGGGGCGGGTCTGCGCTCGCTCGGGCGCTCGCGCCTTGACGTTGCGGTGCTGGACGCCGCTGCTATCGGGACGTCGTTTCTCAAGCGCGATCCTCGGACGGCCGGGCAGACCATGTTCTTGCTCGATGTGGGCGAAACGCTGGAAGAGTACACGCGCACGCGCTCGGAAGGTGCCCTTGTCAGCGCGTTGCTCGATCTGCCCGAGACCGCCCAGCTGCTTCGCGACGACCAAGAGGTGCAGGTGCGCGCGTCCGATCTCGAGCCGGGGGATTTGGTTGTCGTGCGCACGGGCATGCCCGTATGCGTCGACGGACGCGTGGTGCACGGCGTTGCGATGGTGAACCAGGCCTCGCTTACCGGAGAGCCCCTTGCCGTCGAGCGCGCCGAGGGCGACGACGTGTTCGCCGGCACCGCCGTGGAGGACGGCCAGATCGTCGTGCAGGTTCGCGCGAAGGCTGCCGAAACGAAGCTGCGCTCCATCGTGTCGCTGGTCGAGCAGTCCGAGGCGAACAAGGCGCAGGCCCAGTCTCGGATGGAGCGTCTCGCCGACGGCATCGTTGTGTGGAACTTCCTGCTGGCGGCGGGGGTTGCCCTGGTCACGGGCAGTTTGACGAAGGCGTCGGCTGCGCTCATGGTGGACTACTCGTGCGCACTTAAGCTGACCAGCTCGATCGCCGTGCTTTCGGCCATGAGCCAGAGCGCGAAAGCGGGTTTCGCCGTCAAGGGCGCGAAGCACTTCGAGGCCATGGCCGCTGCCGATGTGATCGTGTTCGACAAAACCGGAACCTTGACCGAGGCTACGCCGGAGGTGGCGTGCGTTTTGGCTCTTGACGGCTGGAACCGGCGCGAGGTGCTGCGGTTGTCGGCATGCCTGGAGGAGCACTTTCCGCATCCCGTGGCGCGCGCCGTGGTGCGCGCGGCGGCGCAGAAGAACCTCAAGCACCGCGAGCGCCATGCCGAGGTGGAGTACATCGTGGCGCACGGAATAGCCTCGTCGTTGGGCGGCAAGCGCGTGGTCATCGGGTCGGAGCATTTCGTGATGGGCGACGAAGGCGTTGCCGTGTCGGAGGACCAGCGCGCGAGGATCGCTTCCGAAACCGAAGGGCTCACGCCGCTGTACCTGGCGGTCGACGGCGAGCTGGTGGGCGTCATCGGCGTCTACGATCCGCTCAAGGAAGGCGTGGCGCAGGCGGTGGCCAATCTGAAGGCGCTGGGATTTCGCCGCGTGGTGATGCTGACGGGCGACGGGGACCGCACGGCGGCGCGCATCGCGCGGGAAGCGGGCGTGACCGAGTACCGGGCCAACCTGCTGCCCGAGGACAAGCATGCGTTCGTCGAACGGCTCAAGGCCGAGGGACGACGCGTGGTCATGGTGGGCGACGGCGTGAACGACGCGCCCGCGCTTTCCGCAGCCGATGTGGGGATCGCCATGGGGCAGGGGACCGCCGTGGCCAAAGAGGTCGCCGACATCACGCTTGCGGGAGGAGATTTGGGGGCTATCGTGGAGCTGAGTCGCTTGAGCAAGGGTCTGACGCAGCGTCTGGATGCATCCTTCAGAGAGGTCATGCTGGTCAACTCGGCCTTGCTCGCGGCGGGCATCGGCGGGGTTCTGACCCCGCAGGCGTCGTCGCTTCTGCACAACGCGTCCACGGTGGCGCTCAGCTTGCGCAGCGCAGGCGCGTACCGCTCGTGACCGCATGCGTACGGCTGTCGAACCGGCGTCCGACCGGCCGGCTCGACAGCCGCGAGCGTCAACCGCTTCTCGCGAAAGGACGTTCATGTATGCGATCTTCGAGAAGTGCTTGCATTTCATTTTCTCTGTGGTAAGATTCAACGGTTTCTAATTACACATGCTTGCGCGACCTGATCCGCCAGTGGCCAACCGAAAAAGGCTGCGGATTCGGGGATGACCGCAGGCAGAGGACTAACGAATGGAGAAAGTCATGACGAAAGTCGGCATTAAGTCGCTGCTCGACGCAGGCGCACACTTCGGGCATCAGACCCGTCGCTGGAACCCCAAGATGAAGCCGTACATCTTCGGCAGCCGTGGGGACATCTACATCCTCGACCTCAAGCAGACGCTCGTGGGCCTGGACCAGGCGTACACCTTCGTGTCCGAGATCGCTCGCAAGGGCGGCACCGTGCTGTTCGTCGGCACGAAGAAGCAGGCTCAGGAAGCCGTCGCCGATGCTGCCAACAAGTGCGGCATGCCCTACGTGAACGCTCGCTGGCTCGGCGGCATGCTGACCAACTTCGTCACCATCCGCTCCCGCGTGACCCGCATGGAGGAGCTGGAGGCCATGGAGGCCGACGGCCGCATGGCGATGCTGCCCAAGAAGGAGCAGATCCTGCTGCGCAAGGAGCTGTCCAAGCTGCAGACCAACCTCAACGGTATCCGCAACATGAAGCGCGTGCCCGACGCCGTGTTCGTGATCGACACGAACCGCGAGGCCATCGCCATCCATGAGTCCCGTCGTCTCGACATCCCCGTGGTGGGCACGCTCGACACGAACTGCGATCCGGACGACGTCGATTTCGGCATTCCCGCCAACGACGACGCCATCCGCTCGGTTCGCCTGCTGGCCGACTTCATCGCCGATGCCGTTATCGCCGGCGTGGGCGCGCCTGTGACGGTTGCCGAGATGGCCGCTCCGGCTGAGGCCGAGGCTGCTCCGGCAGAGGTTGAGGCTCCGGCCGAGGCCGCTGCTCCCGCTGCCGAATAACCTGCTTTTCAGATGAACGAATGCGCCGCCGGTTTCGAAACCGGCGGCGTTTGACAGACCAGGGCCGCGCTTGCGCGCGGCGCATAGAGAAAGGAACAACGTGGCTGCTGTTACCGCTTCCATGGTCAAGGAACTCCGCGAGATGACCGGCGCCGGCATGATGGAGTGCAAGAAGGCGCTCGTCGAGGCCGACGGCAACCTGGACGCCGCTGTCGACGTCCTGCGCACCCGCGGTCTGGCCGCTGTTGCCAAGAAGGCCGGCCGTGCCACCAACGAGGGCACCGTCATGGCGCTCGTGTCCGAGGACGGCAAGGCTGGCGCCGTTGTCGAGCTGAACTGCGAGACCGACTTCGTGGGCATGAACGACAAATTCAAGGCGTACGCCGAGAAGATCGCCAAGGCTGCGCTGGCCGCCAACCCCGCCGACATGGAGGCCCTCAAGGCCGCCGACGCCGAGGGCGAGACGGTGGAGGCTGTCGTGACCGACGCCATCCACACGCTGGGCGAGAACATCCAGCTCTCCCGCTTTGCGGTGGAGCAGGGCGGCGCCGTGTCGTCCTACATCCACGGCGGCGGCAAGATCGGCGTGCTCGTGCAGTTCGAGGTCGAGGGCGTCGATCCCGCGTCCGCCGAGTTCAAGGCGTACGGCCGCGACGTTGCCATGCAGGTTGCCGCTGCGTCTCCCGTTGCCGCGAACCGCGACTCCGTCGACCCGGCCATCGTCGAGCATGAGAAGGCCATCTACATGGCTCAGGCTGCCGAGTCCGGCAAGCCCGAGGCCATCCAGGAGAAGATGGCCGTCGGCCGTCTGGAGAAGTTCTTCAAGGAGAGCACGCTCACGGAGCAGGCCTTCGTCAAGAACCCGGATCAGACCGTTGCCGAGTACACGGCCGAGGTCGCGAAGAACCTGGGCGGCGAGATCAAGGTCGTCGACTTCAAGCGCTTCGTCCTGGGCGAAGAGGCGTAAACCCTCTTTTCCTTACCGGTAAAGCTGGGACCCGAAGCTTCGGCTTCGGGTCTTTTTTGTGCGTCGGAAAAGACGTGCTCTCGCGTGAAATCCGATGGGGGGTCCACCAAACCATCTCAGCCGCCGTCATTGTCGATCCAAAAACACGTTTTTTCGTCCAAAAACGTGTTGTTGGATCGACAATGCATCCGGATGCCGCTCGTGTTTCGATGCCGTCGCCCTGGCTTGCTGGGGAAGGGGGACGCGCGATTCGACCGCGACCAACATTCCCCCATGCCGTTCTGCTTTCGTTGTGAAGGGCCGCATTATGCGGGCCTTCACTTTCTATAATGGACGCATTGCGAACCGAACGCGCCGTCTCACGGCGCGCATCCATAGACGAGTCAAGCCGAGGGCGCGCACCTCGGCGTTAAGGAACACCCATGGCAGAAGAGATCATCATTGTCGAAGGCAACGGCGTGCTCGCGGGCGAAGTGGCCGTGTCGGGCGCCAAGAATTCCGCGCTCAAGCTCATTGCCGCCGCCTTGCTGGGCCAGGGCAAAACGCTCGTGCGCAACGTGCCGCTCATCTCCGACATCAGCATCATGTCGGAGGTGCTGCGCCGCTTGGGCGCAACCGTGGAACGCGACGGCCATACGCTGATCGTGGACACGACCGACGTCGAGCAGTTCGAAACGCCGTACGACCTGGTATCCAAGATGCGCGCGAGCATTTCGGTCCTGGGTCCGCTGGTCGGTCGGTTCGGGCGGGCGCGCGTGGCCATGCCCGGCGGGTGCCAGATCGGCGCGCGCAAAATCGACATGCACCTCGTGGGGCTCGAAGCGCTGGGCGTGGAGTTCACCATCGACCACGGATTCCTGGAGGCGCGCACGCCGAACGGCTTGGTTGGAGCGGACGTCGTTTTGGACTTCCCCAGCGTCGGCGCAACCGAGAACTTGCTTATGGCGGCCGTGACGGCGAAAGGCACGACGGTGCTCGAGAACGCCGCGCGCGAACCCGAGATCGTGGACTTGGCGAACATGCTGGTGTCCATGGGAGCGAAGGTGGCCGGGGCCGGTTCCTCGATCATCGAGGTGGAGGGCGTTCCGCTTTCCTCGCTGCATCCTTGCGACCACACGACGGTGGGCGATCGCATCGAGGCGGGCACCTTCTTGGTGGGCGGCGCGCTCACGGGAGGCCCCGTTACGGTGCGCGGCATTGATCCGTCGTATCTGCGCGTTGCCCTCATGAAGCTTGCCGCCATGGGCTGCGAGGTGCAAACCGGAGCCGACTGGGTCACCGTCAGCCGTACGCGCCCCCTTGTTCCCATCGATATTCAGACCCTGCCGCATCCGGGCTTCCCGACCGACCTGCAGGCGCAGTTCATGCTGCTGGCCGCGCGCGCGGAGGGCGTGTCGGTCATCACCGAGAACGTGTTCGAGAACCGCTTCATGTTTGCAAGCGAGCTTATCCGCATGGGAGCCGATATCACTATCGAGGATCATCATGCGCTGGTCAGGGGCGTTGCGGGCCTGCAGGGCGCCGACGTGTCCTCCACCGACCTGCGTGCGGGCGCGGCGCTTGTTCTTGCGGGAGTGTCTGCCGAGGGGCAGACGCGGGTGCACAACATCGGCCATATCGACCGCGGCTACGAAGACTACGTTGGCAAGCTGGGCGATCTGGGGGCGTGCGTTCGCCGCGCGCCCGTCGACGGTATGCCGGATATCCGCGGTTAGCGGAGGCCGCACATGGTCAAGCGCCGTAAGGGCTTTTCGGCAACGCAGTCCAAAATCACCTCGCGCCGTTTGCGCACCGCTACGCTGGGCACGCACGTGCCGCGGCGTTCGCGCGGGCGCATGAACGCCGATTCCGTCGGGTTTTCGAGCGCGCGCAAGCAGAAGCGCGCGGCGCGCGGCTACGTGGAAACCATTTTGCCGAACACGTCGTCCGGGGAGAGCGCTTCCCAGTTCTCTCGTCGCGTGAGCAGGCGCGAGTTCTCCCATGGCATCCAGCGCCGCGCGCGCATGCGGCGTCTCGTTGCGGTGGTCGCGTGCGTCGTTTTGGTGGCGGTCGTTGCGGCGGGCGTGGGGACGTTCGCGTTCTTCGGTTCGCTCGATTCCAAGATAGGCCTCAAGAACTCGGACGCCTCGTCGGCGCTTGTCGCTCCGAAAGAGGCAGCCGACGCCTTCTACACGTTGGTCGCTGCAGATTTGGACCCGGTGGGGGCGGCGAACGCCCAAGCCGGGCCTGATGCGCTTGCCCTGGTGCGGGTGGACCGAGCTGCGCGGTCGGCGGTCATCGTGTCCGTACCCGCCACCTTGCAGGTTCAGCTTAAAGACGGAAAGCCCCATCAGCTTCGAGACGCCGCTGTGCAGGAAGGCGATGCGTCCCTGATCAAAGCCGTGTCGAACTTCGCCGGGGTGAACGTGTCGCATCTGGTCAAGATCGATGCCGGCGGCGTGGCGAGCCTGGTCGATGGACTTGGCGGCGTGCAGGTAAACGTAGCCGAAGAGGTGGACGACCCGGCGGCGGGCGACGTCTACCTATCTCCGGGGGAGCAGACGCTCGACGGCAAGGCTGCCCTTATGTTTTTGCGTGCGTCGAACTTTTCGGGAGGCTTGCAGGTGCAGGCGGCCAACCAGCGCGAGTTGCTTGCGGCGCTGTCTCTTCGCCTGCTTGACGAGGGGTCGCTTTCCTTCTTGTCCACGCTGGACAAGGTGGGGGGTTCTTTCGGCACCGACATGGGAGCGAAAGACGCGCTGGGCTTGGCCGATGCGCTGCGGGGCATGGACGCGTCTACGGTGAAGGGCGCCCTCGTTCCCGGTTACGAGACAACGCGCGATAACGTCTCCTATTACGTGGCTTCAACCGACGCATGGTCGTCCATGATGGAATTGGTGAAGCAGGGGCAAGACCCGGTGGTCGAGAAGAAGATCGCCTCGGTCGATCCGGCCAGCTTCACCCTGACCGTCCGCAACGGCGGAGGCATTACCGGCGCGGCGGCCCAGATATCGCAAACGCTTGCAGGCATGGGGTTCAAGGTCGAGGAAACCGGCAATACCGACACTGCCGCTTACGCCGAAACGCTGGTCATCTACAAGGACGGCGCGTTCGAGCCGGCCGCGCAAACCGTGGTCTCCGCGTTGGGCCTTGGCCGTACGGTTGCCGACGCGGGGTTCTATACGTTCGACACGGACGTGCTGCTGGTTCTGGGGAAGGATTGGAAGCCTTCTTCGTAGCGCCATGCGCCTCGTCGATGTTTCCTCCGCATTTCCCGGCTTCGGCCGTGCGCGCCAAGGCTCTGTGGTAGAATCGGCACCTGATAACACCCATTCAGACGAAGGAGCGATTCCTATGGTGGATAAGAACGACGTGGCGGCTGTGCTCGAGCTCATTCGCCCCAGCCTGCAGGCTGACGGCGGCGACGTGAAGCTCGTCGACGTTGCCGAGGACGGCGTGGTCACGGTCGAGCTGCAGGGCGCGTGCAAGGGCTGCCCGATGTCTCAGATGACGCTCGCCAACGGCGTGGAGCGCATCCTGAAAGAGCGCGTCCCCGGCGTGACGAAGGTCGTGCCCGCGGCTGAATAGCCGTGAGCGTTCGGGATTGAAGGGAAGGCGGATATGGCGAACTGCTGGGAACTGCGCGGATGCGACGAGGAGATGATGTCGCGTTGCCCGCACAACATACCCGGAGAGCCTTGTCCTGCCGACTGCCGCTTTGCAGCCTGCGTGCGGTCTACGCATGAAGTGTGCCAGGACTTCAACGTATTGTTGAACCCGGAGCGCGATTACGATGCGGCCATCAAGGAGATATGCCGCTTCTGCACGCACTTTTTAACGCACGGGCCGCACATGGCCGATCGCAAAGAAGGCTGCGTGGCCCGACAGGGCAACCCGAACCGGTTTCTGCTCTAGCCCCGTTCTTCGCTTCGCGCGTTACGGTTGCGTTAACGTGCTCGCGTCGAGGCGCAGGAACGGGTATCGTACATGCTTGGATTCGAGCGCGGCCGCACGGCCATTCGTGCGGCCGCGCTCTGCATGCTGTCGGCGCGTTGCGGGCAGCTATTCGAACGATCGCGATGAAAGGACGGCTCGATGACCGAACAGGCGCATGGCACGCTCAAAGTGAAGACCGGCTTCGCCGAGATGATGAAGGGCGGCGTCATCATGGACGTCGTCAACCCCGAGCAGGCGAAGATCGCCGAGGATGCGGGCGCTGTGGCCGTTATGGCCCTCGAGCGCGTCCCTGCCGACATCCGCGCGCACGGCGGCGTGGCGCGCATGAGCGACCCCACCATGATCGAGGGAATCGTGGAGGCCGTGTCCATCCCCGTCATGGCGAAGTGCCGCATTGGGCATTTCGTGGAGGCGCAGGTGCTGCAGAGCCTGGGCGTGGACTTCATCGACGAGAGCGAGGTGCTCACGCCGGCCGACGACGAGTACCATGTGAACAAGTGGGACTTCGACGTGCCGTTCGTGTGCGGCGCGCGCAACCTGGGCGAGGCTTTGCGCCGTATCGCCGAAGGCGCGGCCATGATCCGCACGAAAGGCGAGCCGGGCACGGGCAACGTGGTGGAGGCCGTGCGCCATATGCGCACCGTGACGACCGACATCGCCCGTATCAAAGGCTTGCGCGACGAGCAGTTGTTCACGGCTGCAAAGGAGCTGCAAGCTCCCTACGAGCTGGTGAAGTGGGTGGCCGAGCACGGGTGCCTTCCCGTGGTGAACTTCTCGGCCGGCGGCATCGCCACGCCCGCTGACGCGGCGCTCATGATGCAGTTGGGCTGCGACGGCGTATTCGTGGGCAGCGGCATTTTCAAGTCGGGCGACCCGGCCAAGCGCGCTCGCGCCATCGTGGAGGCCACGACGAACTACGACGATCCTGACACTGTCGCGCGCGTTTCGCGCAACCTGGGCGAGGCCATGGTGGGCATCGAGATCTCCGATATCCCCGACAACGAGCTGATGGCCCAGCGCGGCTGGTAGAGACGCGCCGCGTGAACCTATGAGGTCTGGCCATGCAACCTATGAATAAAACCATCGGCGTCCTGGCGCTTCAGGGCGCGTTCCGCGAGCATCGAGCCATGCTCGACGGGCTGGGAGCGGCCACGCGCCTCGTGCGCTGGCCGCACGAGCTCGACGGCTTGGACGGCTTGGTGCTGCCGGGCGGCGAGTCGACGGCCATCGCGAAGCTCTTGGCCATCCACGGCATGTACCAGCCGCTGCGCGATGCGTTCGCGAAGGGGATGGCCGTGTTCGGCACGTGCGCCGGCGCTATCCTCATGGCGCGCGACATCGAAGGCGCGCGGCCCGATCAGGAACCGCTCGCTCTTATGAACGTGCGGATCCGGCGCAACGCCTACGGCCGGCAGATCGACTCGTTCGAGACGGCGGTGCCGTGGGCCGGGATCGAGGGCGGCCCCGTGAAGGGCGTGTTCATCCGCGCGCCGAGGTTCGCCGATTGGGGGCCGAACGTGGAGGTCCTCAGTGCCGCCGAGGACGGCGAGCCGCTTGCTGTGCGCGAAGGGCGCGCGCTCGCCGTGGCGTTTCATCCCGAGTTGACCGACGATGCGCGCGTGCATGCGTTCTTCCTCGACCGCGTAGTGGGCGAGGGGCGCGCCTCGTGCTGATGTGAAGCCCGTCGGCGTGGACGTCGTTCGGCGTTCGCGTTGGCGGGCTTCTGCTACAATGAGGACAAAAGAAGGCGGGCGAACGAGCGAAGGAGCGTGAACCGATGAGTCGAAGCGCAATCTGCCCTGCATGCGGCGCGAACGATCTGGACGTATGTCGCTACGATGCCATGATGGTCCTGCGGACGGACCTGGCTTTGTTCACGCTGCGCTGCCCGCACTGCGACGCCTCGGTTTCCATCGTGCACCCCATTCCGCCTCAGCTGCGCGACGAGGTTCGCTTCGCCGCCATCGAGGTGGGGGCTGGCATGGGCCAGGAGTAGGCCCTGTACCTCGCTTCCGAAGGCGATCGCTTCGCCTCGGATTTTTGCGAAAGGAACTTCATGCTCAACAACATCTACCAAAGCCTTGACCCGGTTGCGTTCGCTATCGGGCCGTTCGCGGTGCGCTGGTACGGCATCGCCTACGTGCTCGGGTTCGTGTGCGCGGCGCTTGTGGTATGGCGCGTAGCGCGCCGATGGCGCGTGCGCGTGGACGTGGATTCTTTGCTTACCATCATGTTCTGCGTGATCGTCGGCGTGATCCTTGGAGGGCGCTTGGGCTACGTCTTGTTTTACGGCGATGGCTACTACCTGGCTCATCCTGCCGAGATCCTTGCGTTCAACCGTGGCGGCATGAGCTTTCACGGCGGCCTGATCGGGGCGCTTCTTTCGGGTATCGTGGCGGCCAAGCTGACGAACATCCCGTATTTGACGCTGGCCGATCTGGGCTGCATCGGTGCTCCGCTTGGCCTGCTGTTCGGTCGCTGCGCGAACTTCGTGAACGGCGAGCTGTGGGGTGCGCCCACCGACGTCGCGTGGGGCGTGGTGTTCGGTGGGGCCGCTGGAACGATGCCGCGCCATCCCTCTCAGCTGTACGAGGCGTTTCTGGAGGGAATCGTTATCTTCGCCGTGCTCTACCTGCTCTCGCGGATGCGTCCGGCTCGCCCGCGCGGCACCTTCCTGGGCTTGTTCCTGATCATGTACGGATGCTTCCGCTTTCTGGTTGAGTTCGTGCGCGAACCGGACGTGCAGCTGGGCTACTTGTGGGGCGGGTGGCTTACCATGGGGCAGCTTTTGAGCGTTCCGTTGATCCTGGTAGGCGTGGGCGTGTTGGTTTATGCGATTGTCGTGAAAAAGCCTCAGCAGGGTCTTCCTGAAATGCAACAGAGTGAGTAACATTTAAGGAAGCAAAGGGTACGGTGCTTGGCAAGCGAGGCGTTTCGACGACGTTACGGTTCGGCTCCAAGCATCGCGGTGCGCTCGCCGCGCATCGGCCCTGCGCTATCATTGGGAAGAAGCAGGTAGACCTGTACGCGAAGCTAAAGGGGGCCCGAATATGGATCTCAAGTTTTACAAGTGCATGCACTGCGGCAACATCGCTGTGAAGCCGTTCGACGCCGGCGTTCCGCTGGTTTGCTGCGGCGAGAAGATGACCGAGCTTACCGCCAACACCACCGACGCCGCGCTCGAGAAGCACGTTCCCGTCGTGAGCGTCGACGGCGCGAACGTCCACGTCGAGGTGGGCAGCACGCTGCACCCCATGACGCCGGAGCACTACATCACCTTCATCTGCCTGGTTACGAAGAACGGCTACCAGATGCGCGAGCTCACCCCCGAGGATGCTCCCGTTGCCGATTTCGCCGTGGCCGAGGGCGACGAAGCGCTCAAGGTGTACGAGTACTGCAACCTGCACGGCCTGTGGGTCGCCGAGGTGTAAAGACGTTTTGCAATCGTTTCGAGAGCGCCCGTTCCGTGCAAGCGGAGCGGGCGCTTTGCGCTATCATGAAGGAAAACGGCGTACGACGGGGAGGCTATGGCTAGGCGAACGAAAATCGTGTGCACGTTGGGGCCGGCGGTCGACGACGAGGGCGCGCTGCGCGACCTCATTGCGGCGGGCATGGACGTGGCGCGCTTCAATTTCTCGCATGGATCGCACGTCGAGCACGCCGCGCGCATGGAGCGCTTGCGCGCGGTATGCCACGAGGTTGACTCCCCGTGCGCGGTGCTGCTGGACACGCGAGGACCCGAGATTCGTACGGGCCGCTTGGCGGGCGGCGCGCCGGTGCAGCTTGCCTCGGGGAACCGGATCGTGCTGACTGAAGCCCAGATAGAGGGCACGGCGCAGCGGGTTTCTCATACGTGTCCGGGTTTGGCGGACGTGGTTGCGCCGGGTACTTCCGTGCTGATCGACGACGGGCTTATCGAGTTGCGCGTGGATGCAACGGAGGGTTCCGACATTCTGTGCACGGTTCTTAACGCGGGCATGCTGGGAGAGCGCAAGTCCGTGAACCTTCCGGGCACTTCGGTTCCGCTTCCGGTTATGACCGATCAAGATCGCGATGATTTGCTGTTCGGCGTTCGCCAGGAAGTCGATTTCGTCGCGGCCTCCTTCGTGAGGGACGCGCGCGGGGTGCGCGAGATTCGCGACTTCCTGGACCAGCACGGCGGAGCGGGCATCATGCTGATCGCGAAGATCGAGTGCTCGGAGGCCGTGGAGAACATCGAGGAAATACTCGAAGCCGCCGACGGGATCATGATCGCGCGCGGAGACTTGGGCGTGGAGGTTCCCGCGTACCGCGTGCCGCATATCCAGAAGGAAATCATCCGCGCATGCAACCGTGCGTCGAAGCCGGCTATCACGGCCACGCAGATGCTGGATTCCATGATTCGCAACCCGCGTCCCACGCGCGCCGAGGTTGGGGATGTGGCGAACGCCATCTACGACGGCACCGACGCGGTCATGTTGTCGGGCGAAACGGCGTCGGGAAGCTATCCGGTGGCTGCGGTGCGCATGATGGCGCGCATCGCCGAAGCTAGCGAACCGTACCTGTTCGAAGAGCGCGCCCCCGACCGGCGGCGCGTCCATGCGCGCGTCGCGTTGGCGGTGGGCATGGCGGCCGTGCAGACGGCTGAGAACGTGGGCGCCTCGTGCATCGTCGCCCCCACCATGTCGGGGCGCACGGCGCGCCTGGTGTCGAACCTGCGTCCGCGCGTGCCCATCTACGCGGTTACGCCGTTTTCGCGCGTCATGCGTCAGCAGCAGTTGAACTGGGGCGTCGTTCCTATGATCGGCGACGTGCAGGGCGATATGCGCTGCGTTATCGACCATGCGCACGCCACTGTGCTGCAGCGCGGTTTGGTGAACCCAGGGCAGTTGGCCGTGTTCACGGCAGGCGATCCTTTGACCAGCCCGGCGGCGGGTACGGACGCGCAGGGAGCCGAAACGGTAGCCGCCACCAACGTGATGTACGTCGTGCGGATTCGCAATGACGAAGAGCAGCCGGGCGTTGGCGCGCCGTCGCCGGCGCATGAACGATAGGAGAGGCTATGGGTTTTTTCGATGATGCTCAAGAGATGCTCGATCGGGGCGTCTCGGCTGCGAAGGGCGCCGTTTCCGGCGTCGCCGTGGAGCAGCAGCAGTTCGCGAAATCGTTCGTGCGCCTGTGCGCCGACGGGTGGGCGCAGGGGTGGCACGAAAGCAACGGCGGCAACCTGTCGTATCGCATGAAGCCCGAAGAGGTGGCTTCTTGCCGATCGTTTTTCTACGACAACCCCAGCTCATGGGTGCCGCTCGGCCTTCGCGCGGAGAATTTGAGCGGCGAGTTCTTCATGGTCACGGGCGCGGGCCGCGTCATGCGCAACGTCGCGCTCGATGCAGACGGCAACGCCGGCATCGTGGAGATTGCTCCTGCGGGCGACGCGTGGCGCATCGTATGGGGGTTCAAGGACGGCGGCCGCCCCACCAGCGAGTTCGCCAGCCACTGCGCCGTTCATTCGGTGCGCAAGGATGCTTCCTCAGGGGTGGACCGCGTGCTCTACCACGCCCATCCGACCCAGGTCATAGCCTTGACGAACGTGTTGCCGCTTGACGCGCGCACGTTCACGCGCACGTTGTGGAAGGCCATGCTCGAAAGCATGGTGGCGTTCCCGGCCGGCGTCGGCGTGGTGCCGTGGATGGTTCCGGGCGGCCCGGAGATCGCGGACGCGACCGCCGCCGCAATGCGCGATCACGGCGTGTGCGTATGGGCGCATCACGGGCTATTCTGCGCGGCTCCCGGCTTCGATGCTGCGTTCGGCGTGGTGCAGACCGTGGAGAAGGCTGCCGGGGTGTACGCGCAGGCGCGTGCGATGAACGGGGGCGGCGACCGGTTTCTCAATACGATTCCCGACGAGGGCCTGCGCGGCATTGCCGCAGCTTACGGCCTGCCCGTCAACGAAGCGTACCTGTAAGGATCGGCGCCGGCTGTTTTCGACGCGTTTCGCGTTTCGGCGGGCTGCCGTATCGTGAAGTTATTCCGCAAAGAAGTGGTATTCGGACTGCTGGTGTGCTATAGTGCAAAGGCTTGTCTTCACCTTGGTCGGAAACCAAGGTCAGTAAAGGAGAACCAGAACCATGAAACAGGGAATTCATCCGGAGTACGGGGAGTGCACCGTCAAGTGCAGCTGCGGCAACACGTTCACGACGCGCTCCACGAAGTCTGAGCTGAAGGTCGACATCTGCAACGTCTGCCATCCGTTCTACACCGGCCAGCAGCGCTTCGTCGACACCGGTGGACGCGTCCAGCGCTTCGCCGACAAGTTCGGCGCTGCCGCCAAGGAGAGCGTGGCCGAGCGCGAGGCAGCCAGGAAGGCTGCGCGTGCCGCCGCCGTCGCCGAGGCCGAGGCCAAGAAGAAGGCCGAGCGCGAGGCGAAGGCCGCCGAGAAGGCTAAGCGTGCCGAGGAGTTCGCGAAGAAGTCCGAGGCCGAGGCCAAGAAGGCCGCCGAGGCTGAGGCTGCTGCCGCCGAGGCTGCTCCGGCTGAGGCTTCCGCCGAGGAAGCTGCCGCCGTCGACGCTCTCGTCGAGGAGGCGCCGGCCGCTGAATAGCGTGCCGAACGCATAACGCGAAACGCGCACAGCAAGGGCCGCATCGAAAACGATGCGGCCCTTGTGCATGCAGAAGCGTTCCGTACGGCCCGCATGCGGTTCGCGTGCGGGCCGTACTGCTTCATCGATTGGCTCGGCGTGCCTCGATGAACTCCTCGCCCCGAAGAAGCTCCACTTCCAGGAGGTCTCCTTCCTCCCAGCCTGCTTCGCCGATAGGGGATACGCGTTGCGCGTTCGACGTCATGCAGGCGGCCAGCTCGCCGGCTTTGAAGTTGAGAAAGCGGGCCGTGTAGCCCTCGCCGTCGCGCTCCACCTGCACGCGCGCGATGTTCGCCATCTTCGGGATGCTCGACTTCGCTGCATCGGCGCGCGCCTGCACCGTGGGATGACGATGCAGGGGGATGTCCAGCATGCGCGCGATTACGGCTTGCAGGCACCATTCGGATCCGAAGTAGGCCGCCATAGTCGGCCCGGGCAGGTTGACGACCGGCTTTTCGTCCACCACGGCCATCATGAGCGGGCGTCCCGGAACGGCAGCGATATAGTGATGCACCACGCGTCCCCGCCGCTTGATCAGGCGGGCGTTGAAGTCCTCCTCGCCAAGCGCGGAACCGCCGTTGATCACCACCAGGTCGGCAGTCGAGAGCGCTTCCTCGAACGCCCGCTCAAGGTCGGCGGGATCGTCGTGCACGAGAGGGAACAGCACGGGTTCCGCTCCGTACTCGATCAGCAGGTGCTTGCACATGAGGCTGTTCGCGTCGACGTTCTGCCCGCGGTACGGCTTGATGCCGGCGGGCACGAGCTCGCTGCCCGTGGGAATGAAGGCGACGCGCGGCTTGGCGCGCACGGGCACCATGGCAACGCCTCCCATGGCAAGCGCGGCCAGATCGGTGGGACGGACGATGGTTCCTGCGTTCATGAGCGCATCTCCTGCGCGCAGCGTTGATCCTGCGGGTCGTACGCCCGAGCCGGGCTCGACGAGCGCGTCCTTGTCGAGTATCACCGATCCGTCTTCCTGGATAGCCGCTTTCTCGATCATCACCACGGCGTCGAACTCGTCGGGGAAATCGTCGCCGGTATCGGCGCGCGCGTAATCGACGCCGAGCTTCCAGCTGCTCGTGTCGGGCAGTCCGTTCGCGAACGCGGCAGACTTCACCGCGATGCCGTCGAACGAGGACGCGCGCACCACCGGCAGGGTGTTCGCGGACGTCAGGTCGCGCGCCAGCACGCGGCCTACCGCATGGTCGAGCGTTACGTATTCGGTGCGCCGCACCGGCTCCCATGCGGCGAAGAAATCGTCCAGAGCCTCTTCCTTCGAGGGGAATCCATCGAGTATCTTTTCTCCCATGCGCCTCTCCTTGTCCGGTTTCCCTTGTGCGTCAGGAGAGCCCGGCGTACCGGGCTCTCCTGCGGTTCTTCTATACGAGCGCGGCTGCTATGCCTTAGGCTGCGCGTGCGCTGCGATCTGATCGAACTCGGCCTTGCTCAAATCGTAGCCGTAAAACGTCTTGAAGTAGCCCGACACCGTTTCGTACAGATCGTTGTCGTACTTGTCAGGATAGAGCAGGCGGGGAAGCCACTGCATGCCCAGCACCTGGTTGACCGTAGGCGGGTTGTTCAGCCAGTTCCACGGCGTACTGGGCACCTCGTAGTAGGATCCGTTCTTGACGGCCGTCAGCTCTGCAAACGCGGCATCGGAACCTACGGAGTCGTAGATGCTTCCTCCTGCGAACAGGATCAGCTGCGGATCCCACAGAGCCAGCTGCTCCATGCTGATCTCGACGCCCGCGCCGCTGCCGGAGACCTTGCCCAGGTCGGCCACGTTGTTGGCAACCAGATCGACCACCTGTCCCTGATAGGAGTTCTTCGCGATGGTGTTCGTCCCCTTGCCACCCAAAAGGTAGGCAACGTTGACGCGATCGGACTCGGGGATGGTGCTCATGACGGACACGGTTTCGTCGTAGGCTGCCTTGCAGTAGTCGGACAGCTCCTTGCCGCGGTTCTGCATGCCCAGAAGCTCGCCGAGCATTTCATAGGCTTTGCCGTAGTCGCTCATCTTGGTTTCGATGACCACCACGGGGATGCCCAGCTGCTGCTGCAACGTGTCCAGGTCTTCCTTGATGCCGTCTTTGAGCTCGCCGGTATCGATGAGGATTTGGGCCCCGGAGGCGGCGACGGCCTCTTTGTTGAGGTCGCCCTTCGCGCCGAACGCTGCTCCCGTTACGGGCAGGTTCGCATAGTCCGCTCCCAGATACTTCGCCTGATCCGCGGTAAGCTCGGTCGAGATCGACACCAGCTTGTCGGGGGCCATCGTGAGCAGTACCTGTGTTGCGGTGTGGCCGGCCGGCGCAATGCGGTCGATTTGCGCCGGCACCTCGACCGTGCGCCCCGCCGAATCGGTGAACGTGCGGGTCTCGTTTTGCGCGGGCTGATCCTGCTTCGCGCCTTCGTCCGCGCTCGGCGCTTGCTGGGCGCAGCCGCTTGCGACGAACGCCAAGCCAAGACATAGCACGCATGCGATCAGCAAGCGCGCGGTCCAGGGCGCTTTCTTCGTTTTCGTAGTCCCTCCCATGGGAGCCTTCCTTTCCGTTGCTTCTTGAGCCTACCGTTCTATCTCGCGTACCGGCACGCAAACGCGCACCTTGTCGCCGTATAGGGAGTTGACCTCCACGTCCACGTGGTAGATGGCGCTTACCAGCTCCTTCGTGATGACCTCTTTGGGGTCGCCGAAGGCGTGCACGCGGCCCTCGTTGATGACGAGGGTGCGGTCGGAGTAGAGAAAAGCCTGGTCAGGCTGATGGGTTGATTGCACGATACTCATGCCTTCGCGAGCAAGCTGACGTACGGTGGACAGCACGCGCACCGTGTTGCCGTAGTCCAGCGCGCTGGTGGGCTCGTCCATGACGATGGTGCGCGCATTCTGGGCGATGGCGCGCGCGATAAGGACTAGCTGCTTCTCGCCGCCGGATATCTGCGTGTAGGGGCGGTGTCCCAAATGCGCCACGCCCACGCGCTCGAGCGCTTCCCAGGCGCGGTCCGTATGCTGGCGTTTCGGCGTTCCGAACAGCCCGACGTCGCCTCCAGCGCTCATGAGCACCACGTCGAGCACGTCGTAATCGTACGTGGACGAGTGCGACTGCGGGATGTAGGCCACCTCGCGCGCCCGTTCGCGAATGGGGAGGTCGCGCAGGTTCTTTCCATTCACGGTGATCTCGCCTGTCCAGGCGGCGTTCAGGCACAGGATGCAGCGAAACAACGTGGATTTCCCTACGCCGTTGGGTCCCAGCACGTTCACCAGCATGTTGTCGGGGATGGAGAAGCTGACATTGTGCAGCACCTCGCGGCTTCCGTAGGAAAAGCTCAGGTTCTTGACGTCGATGCTCATAGCTTCTGCTTCTTCCGGGTGATGAGGTACAAGAAGAACGGCGCGCCTACGAATGCGGTCAGTATGCCGATGGGTATCTCCGCGGTTGCGACCAGCCGGGCGATGTCGTCCACTATCAGCATGAAGCTGGCGCCCATGAGCATGCTCGCCGGCAGCAGTTTGCGGTAGTCGCAGCCGATGACCATGCGGGAAAGGTGGGGGATGACCAGGCCGACCCATCCGATCATGCCCGATACGGCTACGCTGGAGGCGGTGATCAGGGTTGCCGCCAGAATGACGATGAGCCGTGTTCGACGCGCGTTCACGCCCATGGTGGAAGCTTCGTCGTCGCCCATGGTCAGCACGTTGATGCGCCAGCGCAGGGCGAACAGCGCTCCCAGCCCGACTGCCATGGGGATGGCCGCCAGGGCCATGTCGCTCCACTTGGCTCCAGTCAGGCTGCCCATGAGCCAGTACGTGATGGCGGCAAGCTGGTTGTTGGGATCGGCTATCAGCTTGGTGAACGAGACGCCCGCTGAAAACAGCGAGCTGACCATCACGCCCGCCAGCACCACGATGAGCAGGTGATTCCCTCGGGCTCGCGTGCCGATGAGCAGCACCAGCATCACGGCTGCGATAGAGAACAGGAAGGCGGAGGCGGAAACGCCGAACGCGCCCATGCCCAGCAGAATGGCGCATGCCGCTCCGAACGCCGCGCCTTGCGACGCTCCTAGTATGTCGGGCGATACGAGCGGGTTCTGAAACGTCCCCTGGTAGGCTGCGCCCGCTGTGGCAAGGCTGCATCCCACCATGACGGCCAGCACTATGCGCGGCAGGCGCACTTGGAAGAAGAGCGTTTCCTGCTGCGGGGTCCAGAACGGATCCACGGGAAAGGCTAAGTTGGCTAGCATTCCCACTGCTTCTACCGGCGTGATGGGATAGCGACCCAGCATGAGCGAAGCGAGCGCGCTTGCTATGAGCAGGATGCCGAGCGCGAGCAAGAGGGCGTTGGCGCGACGCGCGTTTCTTCGGGATGCGCAGCGGGCGGCGCGCATCTCGGGATCAAGGTCACGGCTGCTGTTCGCCTCTTTGCCAGGCGCGGTCGCCTTCGATGCGTCGGGCGGGTCGTTGAGCTCTCGTGTCTTCATAGTCCCCCAATGAAGAATAATATTGTTTCTTAAATATATACTAGAACGAGAATATAATCAAATAAATATAAATGGTGCCGAAGCTGGCACGAGGGCTGCCTGAGGCGGGTTGGGGCCGGTAGCGGAGGGTCGGCGGGGCGCGGGTCGTGCGGGAGGGCGGTCCGCGCTGCGCCCGGAGCGGGTGGGGGGTTGCGCGAGCGGGCGGCCGAGTGGTTGGTCGAGCGGGCGAAACGGGCGGGGGCGGTCCGACGAGCGATCGGTCCGCGTGGGCGAAACGGGTGGGCCGCCGACCGGCACGGGGGGCCGGACGATGCTGCCGGCGCGCTTCGCGCCCCGATTTCTCCTTCAGCAGAAAATTATGCGATCCGTGGTAGGTTTTGACGGTTTGGGGTCGTTGGGTTGGCTGATCGATCTTGCTTGTATGTGGGTCTATTGCGTTTCCGCAGGTGAGCGAGGTGACGTGAAGCTAAGTGTGCAAACCCGCACGCCCAGCACCTGTCAGGACGACCTCAAACCGTCAAAACCTACCACGGATCGCGGTTTTTCTTGCGCGCCGTCTTCGTGCGCGACGGGCGCAGCGCTTGCTCGCGCGCTCGTCCAGGGCAAGCCCGCACCGCGCTGCCCTCGCGTGCGGCGGACGGCGTGCTTGAGAGTTGCCCCACGGCGCGCGAGGTGGGATCTTGCTACGCGAGCTCCCGCGTGATCGACGTCATTTGGAGCGCTTCGCCGAAGAACTGCCCGGCTCCGCTCTTCACGGCGAAGCGGGCTTTCTCGGGATCGGCTACGACGCTGCCGGCCAGCATGTCGACGCCGCGGTCGAACAGCTGCGTCGACATGACCACGCTCGGGCCCACCATGACGGTGGTCGCGCTCTTCGCCAGGTCCAGCAAGCGGGGCGCGGTCTTGTTGATGATGGTCACGCCCGTTACGAACGCGTAATCGGCCAGGGGGACGACGTATTCGCAGGCGGGGTCGGGCGTGTCGAGCGGCTGCGAGCAGTTTCTTTCGAGCACCGTCAGATTGGCGTATTCGGCAATGCGGTCGACATGGGGAAAGTGCCCGACCACCACGACGTTGGCGTTGCCTTGCGCCGCGATGCGCGGTCGGTACAGCTCGAACGCGTCTTTGCTTCGCACGGTTCCGTCCGGACGCTCGACGGGCTCGTCGTAGACGGCTCCCAGCGGATCGAGCAGGCGCTTCTGCGCGTAGTAGGCGTTGAGAGCCGCCACCCCAAGCGTGGCTTCCTCGAAGCACCATGACTTCGCAAGCTGGGCCATCGCGCGAAGCGAGCATCCGCGCAAATCGTTTTTGGCCTGGCGCCTCGCTCCGCCTTTGCAGGTGAAGCTTACGCCCATGCCGCAGTCGGCCTCCACGTACGACCAGTGCGTTCCCAAACAGTAATCACGCACGGCAAGATCTTCGGGGATCCCTTCGATCAGCAAGTCGTAGAATTGCCACGGGGATCGGTTTTCCAGCGTGCCGGAGGAATCGCCCGTTTCCGCTTCGCGTGCGTTCGAGCAGGTGCTGTTCTCGGAGCGTTCCATACGGCTCTCCTTGTTCGCAGGTTTTCGTGTCGAAGCGCCTTTGCGTGCAGCGCGTCGTTTATATTGTACCTATTGGCGTATAATACACCGTTGAGAAGAATCAAGGAAGGGGCGCCGACCATGCTGTTCCTGCTAACAGGCGACGTGCAGATAGGGAAGACCCGCTGGCTGGAGGCTGCGGTGAAGGGGCTTGTCGCCCAGGGCGTTGCGGTGGAGGGCGTCTTGGCCCCTGGCGTCTGGCGAGGGAGCGAAGCCGGAAAAGCCGCCGGTTGTTCTGCGGCGGTGGGAGCCGAAACTCTGGAAAAGATCGGTATCGACAACGTCTTGCTTCCGGGCGGCGAGCGGGTTTCCTTTGCCCGGCGGCGCGATCTGGCTTTGGCCGAAGGAACGTTTCGCGAAGAAAGCCAGAGCGCTCGCGCGAAGCTTGCCTGGGAGATATCGGACGATGCCCTTGCGCAGGTGAACGCTCATTTCGATAGGCTGAAAGCTGCTGATCCGCCGCACAGCCCAGGTTTGCTGGTAGTGGACGAGCTGGGGCAGTTGGAGCTGCTGCGCGGCGGCGGGCTGACGTCGGCCATGGACGTGCTTTCGCAGGGCCCTTCGGCCCGAAGCGCTCACGCCCTCGTGGTGGTGCGGGCGTGGCTGCTCGAAGCTGCTGCCGAACGGTTCGGCGATGTTTGGGGCGGTGCGAAGATGCTCGCTCCCGACGGCGAGGCTCGTTCGACCTTGCGTTCGGCATTCGATCTTGTTTGAGCAAACGATACCAAGTATCATCAAAATCGACCGATCGGTATTAGACGAGACAGGACCGCGGGCAGGCGCATCGCGGCGGGAAGGTGCCATCATGATCGATAAATCGGCCTTTCATAGCTTGAGCTATGGGCTCTACATCGTTGGCGCGCAGCATGAGGGAAAGCGCTTCGGATGCGTTGCGAACACGTTTCAGCAGGTGACGTCTTCCCCTATGCAGGTGAGCGTGACGTTGAACAAGGAAAACGCTACGACCGAAGCCGTGCTCGAGTCCGGTCGTTTCACGGCAACGTGCTTGTCCCAGGAGGCGACGATGGAGCTTATCGGCACCTTCGGCTTCCATTCGAGCGCCGATGTGGACAAGTTCGCTTCGTGCGAGACGGCCGAAGACGCGGCGGGCGTTCCCTACGTGGCCGAACAGTGCGTTTCGCGCTTTTCGGCGCGCGTCGTGCAGATCGTCAACCTGGGCACGCATATCCTATTTGTGGGCGAGGTGGAGGAAGCGGAGAAAACCTGCGCGGGCGATCCGATGACGTACGCCTATTATCACCTGGTCAAGGGCGGGAAAACGCCACCGAAGGCATCGAGTTACCTGGGCGAGGAGCCTGCTTCTGCGCCCGGTGAAGGCGACGCGAAGCCGAAGTTCGCTTGGCGATGCACGGTGTGCGGCCACATGGAGTACCTTGACGAGCTGCCGGAAGATTACGTGTGTCCCGTGTGCGGCGTGGGCCGGGACATGTTCGAACGGGTCGCCGTGTAGATCGAGGGATGCGGGGCGAGGCGAGGGCGGGTTTGCTCCGCCTCGCCCGCCCTGCTCGTTTTCCCTACGCGTTGCAACTGGATGCGGGGCAGCGGGCCTCGCATCCAGGGCATGCGTCGCCCGTCCTTTTCAGCTCCTTGGCAAGCAGCGCGGATTCCTTGCAGGCTTGCGTGATCAGCATCGAAAGGCCCCGGTACAGGTTGCTGTTCGATTTTTCCAGGATCAGGTCGCGCCAACCTTCCACCCAGGAGTTCGGGTGCTCTTCCAGAAAATCATGTTGATCGGACATCGCCCGCTCGAATCCTTCTTCGTTGCCGGCGTCGAGGCTCTCCTTTGCGATGCGCGCCAGATGCGCCGCAAACAGCAGTTCGGAGGCAAGATGGTCGTCCGGTTCGTGCTGAAAGCCCTCTACCTCCAGGTTGTATGCTCGGTACGCTGCTCGCACTTGCAGCGTTCGCTCCTGAAACACCATGCGCTCGCGGCTGAAGTGCACCGATTCCCAAAGGGGGGCGGCTACCTTTTGGGTGCCCACGAACAGGCGCGTGTAGTCGACGCGGACGGCTTCGAAGTCGCTGTCGGAAAAGGGCGTCGCGCAGGCGTCCATCCAGGCAAGGAGCAGATCCTGCGGCTGCCTTGCCCGCGCGCCGTCTACGAAGGGTATGGACTCGAACAGGCGCTCTTCGACGACGCGGGCGAAAAGATCGCGATCCGGCATGCCGTACAGCAGTCTTCCGAGCAGCGTGAGCAGGGCTTCTTCTTCTGCGAGCCTTGATCGGATGGCATCGGTGTCCATGTCGTCTCCTATCGAATCGTCGACGCAAGGGGCTTCGGGCGATCCGCAGCCCCTTGCGCGTTGGGATTATTGTTCAAGCGAGAGAGGCCGTCCTGCGCCCTCTTCGAACACGGCGTCTTTGTGCGTGGTAATCGCCACGTTGGGAAGCGTTTCCGACGAAGGGGGCAGCGGTTGCACGTCGGCAACCTTGCCGTAGGTGCTGCGGAGCTCTTCGATCTCGCCTATTGCCAGCGCGCGCTGCGGACAGATTCCCACGCATGCAGGCTCTTCGCCAAGGGCGAGCAGATCTTTGCACAGATCGCACTTGCGCGATTTCTTTTCAGCTTCGACCAGCTGGCACGCGCCGTACGGGCAGGCTGCATTGCAGGTGCCGCACCCGATGCACTTCTCGGGATCGATGGTGACGATGCCCGTGTCCGCGTCCTTCGAGATGGCCCCTTGCGGGCATTTGGCGAAGCAAGCGGGGGAGTCGCAGTGCCCGCACGAGAACGATACCGAGTACGAGAACACGCCTTGCGGGGTGAAGCAGTTCAGTGCCTTGTCTTTCTCCCACGTTCCGCCGCACATCATCCGCACGCGGCGAAGCCGAGCGCCCACGTCGAGGTTGTTCTTGTCCTTGCAAGCGAGTTCGCAGGCCTTGCAGCCGGTGCACGAAGCGCTGTCGATGTAAAAGCCCATTTGAGACATGATTAGTCCTCCTTAAACACTTCGCGCGGTTCCCAGGCGTAATCGGGGGCGAGTGGCGTTCCCGTCCATTTCTCGACCTTCACGATGCAGCTGTTCCATGCCTGATGGCCGTATCCTACGCAGTTGGGGCCGTTCAGCACGTTAACGCTGCCGGCCATGTCGATGCCGGTTTCCTCGTCGATCTCCACCCACGAGCCTTGGCCGAGGCCCAGCACTCCGGGCATCATGATCTCGGTGACCAGCAGCGGGCGCAGGCTCTTGCCCCATTTCGAGGTGATGAGAACCGTCTGGCCCGTTTCGCACCCGATGTCCGCGGCATCGAGCGGATTCATGTACAGCGGGTGGTCGAACGCCTCGCGCAGATTGGGGACGTCGGCGAACGAGGAATGCGAATGGCGCGGAATGTGCAGGCTGACCAGCTGATAGGGGTATTCGCCCTTCACTTTGCCAGCCCAATCGGAAAACGTCTCCTCGTATCCTTCGATGCCGGGTTCGTATTTGGCGATGGGCGGGATCTCGGTCCATCCGCATGCCTTTACGCGCGCGGCGGCGTTCGGCGAGCAGATCTCGAGCTTGCCCGTTTTCGTGGTGGCTATGGGATTCGCTTCGGGATCCTTGCGGAAGGCTTCCAGCACCACGTAATCCAGACCGTCTCCTTCGGAGCGCTCCACCGTGTAGATGCCGTCGCGCTTGAAGTCGAGGATGGGCACGCGACCTTCTTGGGGCTTGCCTTCCACGCCAAGTTCTTTCAGGTCGTCTTCCGTGACGCTGACCAGGTTCTCTACGCCGCTTCCATCCTTTTTGGTTGCGGTTGCGGCGGCAACCCAATCGAAGACCTGCTGCTTGAGCTCGAGCGGGCGCACTTGCTTCGGATCGACGCCGATGTGCTCTGACAGCTCTGCGGCAATGTCCACGTCGCTTTTGGCTTCGAACAAAGGCTCGCATACTTGGCTCGTCCACAGTACTTGCTCGCGATACGCTGCGGTGAAGTCTCCGTAGCGCTCCCATTGGGTGGTGACGGGCAAGACGATGTCCGCGTAGCGGCAAGCCGTGGTCATCACGATGTTCTGGGCTACGACGCAGTCCATTTTGCGGTAGGCTTCAATGGCCAGCATGGTCCCCGGTGCCTGGTTGATGATGTTCTCGTGCGTATCGTAGATCATGTGCACGTTGCAGGGGCGCTTCTTGCCCAGGCCGGTGGTGAACTCGCCGGACAGAATGCCCGTCCATGCCTCGTTGATGTTGATGCGGTAATACGGCTCTTCGGGCAGCTTGTACATGCCGTTGGGCACGCCGTACTCGATGGAGTCTCCGCCGAGGGGGTTCCAGATGGGCGCGATGTTTCCCGACGTAGTCCATGAGGGCTCGCCGAGTATGGTGCCGCCCTGCAGCAAGGTCAGGTAGCCGCCCTGCAACCAGGAGTGGCCGGCGTCGGATCCGGTGCAGCAGCCCGGCTTGCCGATGCAGCCGGCCATGGCCCCAAGCGTCATGATGGCCTGGGGCCACGTGGTCCCGTTGGTGGTGCGCGACGGCGCGGGGGACATGATGATGGATACGCGCTCGGTCTGCGCGATCTGCAAAGCCAGATCGGTGATCACGGCGGGGCTTACGCCGCAGATCTCCGCTGCCCATTCGGGCGTTTTCGGCGTATTGTCGTAGGTGCCCAGCACATAGTCTTTGAAGTTGTCCTCGGGCGCCGCTCCTTCGGGCATGTGGTCCGCGTCGAATCCGACGGTGCAGCGGTTCAGGAAATCCCAATCGATGAGCGGCTTTGCAGCGGGGTCGTCGTGGGTCAGCAGCACGTAGGCCATGGCGATGGCAAGCGCCGTGTCGGTGCCCGGTCGCACGCCGACGAACTGGTCGGCAACGGCTTGGGCGGTGGCGTGACGGAAGATGTCTATGCAGATGAACTTCGTTCCCGCAGCTTTGCATTGCATGTAGTCGTAGGTGGGAAGACCGGTGCGGCTCCAGGCGGGGTTCGATCCCCACAGTACGATGATCTGGGCTTTTCGCAAGTCCATGCGATCGTTCGTATCTTCGGCCAGGCCGTATATCTTGGCCATCGACCCCCATGCGCCCGAAGAGCAGGCGCCCCAGTGCTCCAGGTACCCTCCGTGCAGCGCCAGCATGCGCCCGATATCCCAGTTCCCGAACAGCGAGGCCACGTAGCCCGGCACGAATATCGCATCGTGTCCGTACGCGGAGGTGATGCGCTTGATCTCGCCGGCGATCAGCTGATACGCTTCATCCCAGCTGATGCGCTCCCAGTCGTCCTTGCCGCGCAGCGCCCCGTTGGCGTTGTCGCCGCCACCGGGCTGCCAGCTTTTGCGCTTCATGGGGTACTTGATGCGATCGGCGCCGAATACCATGCCGCGCAAAGCCCGTCCGCGGGCGCACGACCTGAGCTGCGGGCAGTCGGGGGAGTCCGCGTGGGTTTTGTCCGTTCCCATGCGGACGCAGTCGCCGTCCTGCACGAACACCTTGTTGAAGCCTTTGCTGCCGCAGTCCGCCCAGCAGTTGCAGGGGATCCAGGTTCCTTCCGATGCCCCCTTCGCCGCTTCTCCTTCCGGCTTTTGGTTGAATCCTGCGCAGCCGGTCGTGCCGAGCGCGGCGGTTCCCGCTACGGCGACGCCCGTCCATTTGAGCAGGTTTCGACGGGTGATGCTCGATCTTGCTTCCGCCGTTTCGTGCGTCGATGCTCCCATGTTCCCTCCTATCGTCGTGCGGCCGCCCCCTTGCTGCGGCCGCTCCAACCCCTTGCAGGGTTCGCGAAGATCATAGAGACGACGGTGCTGCGGTGCCAATGGCCGAAGGCTCTGTATTGCAGAACGGATCGGAATGGAAGCATGCGAGCCGAATTCGGCTTGTTTTGCGGTTTCGATTATTCTCGAAACGGATGGTCGTATTAGCAAATCAACGAAATCGGAAATAAGGAGCCCGCTTGCGGGGCATCGCTCGCGTCGATGCTAGAATGGAGCGCGAGGGGAGGGAGTTTCGGCTCTTGGAGCCGGAGTGCCGCCATGCAGTATTTCGACAGACAGATCGGGCAGGACGACCTTGCGCGGCTCATCGCCGACCTCGCTTCCGTGCGTGCGGAAAAGGACAAGGTCAACCGAAAGAAGCGCTCGGGGGCGCCCTACGAGCCCAAGTTGCTGTGCCCGCGCAACTTCGTTTTGAGCAGCGAGACGGCTGCGGTTGTCGCTCGCGCGGAGATCGCGGTGGCGAAGTCCGACTGTCTGGTCGAGGGGTCGGCCTATCCGCTGCGGCGCTTGCTGTCGCGCGTGGAGGGCGTGGCTTCGGTGCGCACTAACGGCGTGAAGCCGAGCTACCGAGCGTGCTGCTATCTGGACCTTGGCTCCTGGACGCATGCGCCGGCGGGTTCTGCCCGGCTTGTCAAGAACGCAGCCCGCATGCATGCGGGCTGCACGTCGGCTCAACTTGATGCTTCGTACGCCGCTCATTTGGTGGAGGGCGCAGTGAACTTCATACTTTCCGACGTTTCTCAAGACGGCGATATAACGGCCGCGCATCTGGAGGCTTTGTACCGCAGCATCAGCGAAGGGTCGTATTGGGAGAAGGAAGCCGGCCTTCGTTCATGGGATTATAATCATCGGCGCAGCCCCGACGTGGATCTTGACATGTATCGGCCTCCGACCGCGGCGCAGCTTCCTCGGTTCATGAAGGACCTCGTGCAGTTTTGCAACCGCAATTCGTATTCGCCTATAGCGCGCTCGGCCATCGCCCATTACCAGCTTGAGGCGACCAAGGCGTTCATGGCGGGATCCGACCAGATCGGTCGTATTCTGGCTATCCTGATCTGGCGCAAGGCGGGGCTTATCGAGCATTACATGCCCCCGTTCTCCATCACGCCGGCCATGACCACCATGCGCCATACAAGAAGGCTCGAACCGTATCTGACCGAGCATGATTTCGTGGATGCGGGCGAACTGCTTGCCGTGGACGAATGGGTGTACCACTGCGCGCGAGCCTGCGAGCTTTCCGTGCGCATCGCGAAGGTGTGCTGTCGAGAGGCGTCCGCTTTGACCGACTCATGGACTGCGCAGGTCAAGGGAAACGGGATAGAGTTGCGCAAGTGCGTGCGGAAGCTGATGAACGAGCTGATAGGAAGCCCGGTCGTCAGCATCCCCTTTGCAGCCGAGTTGATCGGAAGCAGCTTTTCCACCGCCGCGCGCGCTGTTTCCGATTTGGTGGAGGCGGGCGTTTTGCGTCAGATGGGAGGCGGCGGGCGCAACCGCGTGTTCGAGGCAGCCGAGGCGATCGCGCTGTTCACGCGGATAGAAGGCGCCTTTTTGCCCGAAACGCCGCTGTCGCGCGAATTCTTGATCGAGCAAAGCAAGGGAACGATCGCGTAGCCGGCAAGGCGGGGGCGGCAGGACGCTGCCTTGGCTTCCTGCCTTGCCTTGCCGGCTACGCTTCGGCCCCTTATTTGTTCCAGGCGAGGAACGCCCAGGTGACGGTGCGCGGCTGGCGCAGGCGCAGACGTCCTTGCGCAACGCCCTTCTTGTCGGGCTGCCCGGCGTGCTCGTTGTCCACGAGGTTGTCTTTCGCCCATGCGCGCAGCTTTTCGAGCGCGTTTTCGCGCACATCGTCGTCGACCAGGCCCGTTGCCGCGTCGTTCACCATGCGCGCGAACGCCTCGTAGGCGTCTTCGCGAGAGTCGAAGGTGTCCTCGCGGGCGCTTTCGATGTAGGACAGCTCGGGCTTGAGGCCCTCGTTCGCCAGGATGTTGAAGGCGTACAGGTAGTCGTGCCCCCTTACCTGGTCAAGGCCTATGTCGGCCAGCAGGCGCTCGTCGGTGCGCGGAGAGGCCCCGGTTGACAGCGTGATGCAGACGCGTCGGCGCGCCACGTCGGTCAAGCGCAGCAGCGAGTCGCGCAGGTCTGCGGTGGCGATGGACCGAGAAGCTACGGCAACGTCGGTCATGCCGGGACGCACGCCGAAGCTGGCCCAATCGTCCTCCCAGCTCATGCGCTTGGGAAACACCGTTCGCACGCCCAGCTCCGCAAGCTCTTCCCCCATGCGGTCGAGCATGCCCTGCGAGAAGTCGGCGGCTACCACCTTGTGCCCCGCCTTTCCCAGTGGAATGCAGAGCGCGCCCGTGCCGCATCCCATGTCGAACACCGTCTCGCCCGGTTGCACGTCCGCCAGTTCCAGAAATCGTTCGACGTAGGGGTTCGGCGCGTCCTTCGTGGAGAAGGTGGACGCGCGCTTGTCCCAGTACGAGGCATCGTCCACGCGGCGGCGCAGCTTCTGCAGCGCCTTCCATTCTTCGTTCCAATCGTGCGTGGTAAGCAGGGGGACGAACGGTTCCATGGCATGCCTTTCGCGTGAAGGGCCGCTTGCCCAGCGGGTGCGCAGCCGTCGGTTTCGGGTACTATGGTAAAGAACGATACCGCATCGCGCACGGGTGGAGTGCGTGAAAACGGATTATTTCTAACAGAGGAGTATTCGTCCTATGCACGTTGAACTGCTGTACCATACGCCCGATCCCGAGCGCGCCATCGCAACGGCCGCGCGCCTGTGCTACGCGCCCGTCGGCGCTGCCGAGCTCATGGAAACCATGCCCGAGGAGCGCGTGCGAAGCGTGCTTTCGACCATCATGGCAAGCGGGCATTTCTCCACGCTCGAACACGCCAGCTACACCTTCGCCGTGGACGGGGTGTCCCGCGCGCTCACGCACCAGCTGGTGCGCCACCGCATTGCCAGCTTCAACCAGCAAAGCCAGCGCTACGTGAAGTTCACCGACGGCCTGGCCACCGTCAAGCCGGAGAGCATCGCGGGCGATGCGCAGGCCGAAGCCGTGTTCGACCGGGCGATCGAGGCGGCTATCGAAGCGTACGAGAAGCTGCTGGCCGCCGGCATTCCCGCGGAGGATGCCCGCTACCTGCTGCCCAACGCCGCCGAAACGAAGATCGTCATCACCATGAACGTGCGCGAGCTGCTGCACTTCTTCTCGCTGCGCTGCTGCAACCGCGCGCAGTGGGAGATCCGCGACATGGCGCATCGCATGCTCGAGCTGGCGCGTCCGACCGCACCGTTCGTGTTCATGGACGCGGGCGCGCCCTGCATCCGCGGGAACTGCCCTGAAGGAAAGATGACCTGCGGAAACCCGTATCCGCGCGTGAAGAGGGGCTGACGTGGCCGAGCAGAAGAGCGATCTTTCGCGCGCGTTCTCGGAGGACGGCGCGGTCAAGACCCATGTGGGAGGGCAGGCCCTTATCGAGGGCATTATGATGCGGGGCCGGTACAACTGGTCGGTCGCCGTGCGCGAACCTTCCGGCGGCGTGTACGTGGAAGAGCACGACCTGGCGTCGGGGCAGGGCAAGAACGGCTGGATGTACTGGCCGCTCGTGCGCGGCTGCCGGGCTATGGTGGAGTCGCTCGTCCTAGGCTACAAGGCTCTCGAGATCGCGGCGCTGCACGCGTTCGCGGACGAATCGGACGAAGAGGGGGCTGCTGCCGAGGGGGTCGGAGGGGTCTGCCGCTCGGACAGTCCTGCTCGCACGAACAGCCCGCAGGGCTGTTCGGCTCGTGCGGAACTCGCTTCAGATCCCTCCGGCCCCCTCGTCGACGGATCTCCGTCGTCCGATTCGTCCGCTGGGAACCCTGCGGCCGATCTCGAGGGGCTTGGACCCTCGCTCGCTGGCGGGGGCGGGGAGGGCGGGGAGAAGGCGTTTTCCTGGAAGGACGATTTCGGGCGACCGGAAACGGTGATCGACGGGCTGGGCGCCCAGAGGACGCTTGACGTGGTGGAGGAGCCTGTTTTTTCCGCTCCCGTCCAGGACCCTGCGCCGAAGGACGTCGAGAAAAAGTCGTTCATGGACGAGGAAGTCGAATTCGGCAAGAAGGAGATGGCGGTGTCCATGGTGCTCGGCCTGGTGCTGGGCGTGGTGCTGTTCATCGTGGCGCCGGCGGCGCTCACGAACCTCATCGTGGGCGAGTACGATTCCAATACGGTGCTCTGGAACGTGGTCGACGGTTTGCTGCGCGTGCTCGTGTTCGTGTTCTACCTGTGGCTGATCGGGCGCATGCAGGACATCAAGCGCATGTTCGGCTACCACGGCGCCGAGCACAAGACCATCCACTGCTACGAGCACGGCCTGCCCCTTACGCCGGAAAACGCGCGCAGCTTCCCCCGCTTGCACGTGCGCTGCGGCACCGCGTTTCTCATCATGGTCATGATCATCGCCATCTTCGTGTACACGGTGACGCCCATCAACGCGCTCATCGACGCATGGGGCGTGGCCGACGGCGCGCCCAAGCTGGCGCTGGTCATTTTGATCCGCATCCTGCTCATGCCGGTCATCGCGGGCATATCCTACGAGATCACCGTGAAATGGGCGGGCAGCCACCCGGACAATCCCATCGTCAAGGTGGTTCTGTGGCCCGGCATGCAGATGCAGTACCTTACCACGCGCGAGCCTGACGACGGGCAGATCGAATGCGCTATTGCGGCCATGCAGCGCGTGCTCGAGCGGGAGGAAGCAGAGGACGCGAAGGCGAACGCCGCAGCGGAGGCTCTCACGCCTTCCGCGGCGTAGCGCCGGTTCGGCACGCGCGGTCAACGAACGAAAGGGCATATCTTGGGAGCGGCTATAACGGCGCAGGACCTTCGGAAGTCGTTCAGGCTTTCCGCGAAGCAGCGCAAGATCGAGCGAACGGACAGTCGGATGAAGACGGCTGTCGACGGCTTGTCGTTCGAGGTGCAGCACGGCGAGATCTTCGGGTTGCTGGGTCCGAACGGAGCCGGCAAGACCACCACGCTGCGCATGCTGGCGGCCTTGGTCAAGCCCGATCAGGGCGATGCGCTCATCGACGGAAGGTCGGTCGTGTCCGACCCCGTGGGCGTGCGCAGCTCTATCGGGTTTCTCACGAGCGACCTCAAGTTGGAGGACGTGTTCTCTCCCGATTACCTGTTCGACTTCTTCAGCGAGCTGCATCGCGTTGATCCCGCCGTGCGCGACGAACGCAAGCGCGCCCTGTTCGAGCGCTTCGGCATCGATCGTTTTGCGCAAACGAAGGTGGCCGATCTGTCCACGGGCATGAAGCAGAAGACCTCGCTTGCGGTGTCGGTCGCGCACGATCCGTCGATCATCGTGTTCGACGAGCCCACCAACGGCCTTGACGTCCTTACGGCCAAGACGGTCACGGACTTCTTGGTGGAAATGAAAGGGGAGGGCAAGACCATCTTGCTGTCCACGCATATATTCACCCTGGTCGAGAAGGTGTGCGATCGCGTGGGCATCGTGATCGACGGGCGCATGGCCGCATGCGGCACGCTGCCCGACGTCACGCACGGGCGCTCGCTCGAAGACGCGTTCTTCGATTTGTACGCGGCGGCGGTTCGGAGGGAATCATGAGCAACGGCGCTTTCACCATTGCACGCAAGGAGCTTGCGAAGTTCTTCAGCAACCGCGTGTCCGCGCTGGTTTCCATCGTTTTGCCCGGTCTGCTGATATTCGTCGTGTGGACGGTGATGGGCGATGCGATGGGCAGCATGTTCCAGCCCGATGCCGCCAAACGGCCCGTGGTTGCCGTGGTGAACGAACCCGCCAGCCTTGAAGCGCTGGCGGACGCGGCGGGCATCGATGTCGTGAAGGAGAGCTCCCTGCCCGACGCCGATCGGATGCGCGAGGCCATCGAGCAAGGGGACGTCAAGGCGTTCGCCCTGTTCCCCGAAGGGTTCGACGAGTCCGTCGCGGCCTACGATCCCGCTTCGGGCACGGCGGCGCCTCGCGTGGAACTGTACCGCAATTCCACGGATCCCGATTCGGTGCAGGCGTTTTCCGCGCTCAAGGCCGCGCTCGACGCCTACGAGTCGTCGCTGTCGAACCGGTTCGACGTGAACGTCGGCGATGCGTCCTACGATGTTGCCGAAGAGCGCGACGTGGCCGGTTCCGTCGTGGTGTCGATCGTGCCCATGCTGTTGCTTATCTTGCTGTTCACCAGCTGCATGTCCGTGGCAGCTGAGTCGGTTGCCGGCGAAAAAGAGCGCGGCACCATGGCAACGCTTCTGGCGACGCCGGTTCGTCGGCGCGACATCGCATTGGGAAAGGTGCTCGCCGTGTCGATCATCGGCTTGCTGATTGCCGCATCGAGCGCGATCGGCATATTCGCGGGGCTGCCCAGCATCATGCAGGGCAGCGTGAGCATGAGCGTGTACGGCGTTTCCGACTACGTCTTGCTCACATTGGTCATCGCGTCCACGACGCTGGTCGTGGTCGTTCTCATCACGATGGTCTCGGCGTTGGCGCGCACGACCAAGGAAGCGTCCATGTACCTGACGCCGCTCATGATCGTGGTGATGCTCGTGGGCGCTTTGGGCATGTTCGGGGGCGCAACGCAGACGGAGCCGCAGTTCTACCTCATACCGCTGTACAACAGCGTGCAGTGCATGATCTCCATTTTCACGTTTGATTTCCAACCGATGAACGTGGCGTTGTGCGTAGCTTCCAACCTCGCGTACACGGGGGCGGGCGTTCTGGTTTTGCAGCGCATGTTCGACAGCGAACGCCTGATGTTCGCGCGCTAGGCGCTTCGTCGTTCGAAAGAGAGCCGTTCGAGGGCTTGGCGGAAGGGGCCGGCTTGCGGTTCTTGTCGGTTTCGGTTTGCCGGCGGGTTTCCGGCGTCCTGTCGATGCGCAGAGGCTAGAGGACGAAGAAGCCGCTTTTGCCCGCTCGCTTCGCTTCGTACATGGCCTTGTCCGCCTGGTCGTACAACTCCAGGTAGCTCTCGCCGCCCCGTGCGCGCACGGCTCCGATGCTCACGCTGAAGGGAAGACCCGCCTCGGCTGAAGCGGTCGCTACGCGCACGAGCAGCTCTCGGCAGCGTTTTTCAAGCGCATCCGCGCTGACCATCCCGGCCAGGCAAACGGCGAACTCGTCGCCGCCGAAGCGGCAGACCAGGTCGTCTTCGCGAAAGGTTTCCTTCATCATGCTGGCCAGCAGGCACAGCGACTCGTCGCCCGCCTTGTGCCCGTAGGTGTCGTTCACAACTTTGAAGTCGTCGATGTCCACTACGACGAACGCGCCCACGTTGTTTCGGTCGACCAGCGTTTGCGCTTCGTTTTTGAACGCGCCTACGCCGAGCAGCCCGGTCAGGCCGTCGCGTTCGGCAACCGCTTTCAGGCGGTCTTTTTCGGCACGGGTGATCTCGAGGGCTTTCGCGCGGTTTCGCGCGTAGCCTATCGACAGCGCGATGATGACGCTTGCCACGACAAGGCTGATCAACGCGATCTCTTTTACGTGCGCTTCGGCGAATTGCACGAAGGTCATCTGATTCTCCTGCAGGGCTTCGGCGTAGATGCTGTCGTTGACTATCCCGACGGGCATCTGCCGGATCGCCTCGTTGAACACGCGCAGCAGGCGATGGTCGCTCGAGGACGCGAACGCGAAGCAGATGCTGTTCTCTTCGTTGGGGTTCATGTAGGCGGTGACGTTGGGATAGCTTTCCATGTTCTCGAAGTAAGGCCCGCTGTAGCCGTCTGCGTACGTGTAGTCGGCGCGCCCGGTGTCGACGGCTTCGACGCAGTCTTCAAGCGTGTTGCAGACGAGCGCGTTCTCTCGGTCCGCTTCTTCGCAGGTCGCGCTGCGGATCAACGCGGCGCGACCTTCTGTCAAATTGGAGGCGTTGACGCCGCTGCGAGTTACGATCCATTGGTAGGACGAGAGGTACGGGGTGCTCAGCGACAGGTTGTGCTGGTGGGCGAAGGGGAAGTCGTGCACGATGCCGGCTATGGCGTCCAGGTCGAACTCCTGGATAGCTTCGTCCCAGTTGAGTTCGCCCGTAACGGGGACGATCTCCAGGGAGAGCCCCGTGTACTCGGCGATGTAGTCGAGCACCGCTTTCGAGGCACCCACGGGCAGCCCGGTTTTTTCGTCGACGTCTTGGACGGGCGCCGCGCCCGCCAGATACCCGACGCGGATCGTGCCGGCTTGGGCAACGAACGCGCGCATGTCCTTGGCAAGCCCGGTCGATCCCTGGTGCGTGTCGAAGTGCTTCGCGTACAGGTCGTGCTGCAGCATCGGCTCGGCCCTGTCGATTTGAACGATGGCCTCGTTGAGGGACGCGACGATGTCTTTCTCGCCTTTCGAGGCGGCGAAGTAAAACGGATTGGAGGCCATGGACGCCACGACGTGCATGCCTTCGATGGGCGATATGTCCACGCCGGTAAGCACGTCGGCTTTTCCCGACAGCACGGCGTCTATCTGCGCTTGGATGCTGTCGCACTCGACGGCTTCCATCTGGATGCCGTTTGCGTCGCAAAACATCTGGGCGCCGGAATGGGACTTAGGGGATGGTCCGTTGAACGCGACGCGGAGTTTTTCTTGCAGGTAGATATTGGTTTCGGTCAGATTGTCGTTGGAGCTGGCGGCCAGCAGGGCAGAGGTGGCCGCTCCGTACGAGTTGGTGGCGTAATCGAACTGCTGCGCCAGCGAATCGTTGTACGCCATGGCTCCCATGATGTCGATCTCGCCCGCTTCCATCATGGCCAACAGGGTGGTGAGCTGCTCGTTGATGCTTCCTTCGGCCTCGACGAATTGATAGCTCCATCCGGTGTACTGCGCCACTTGCTCGAGGTAGTCGTAGGTGTAGCCCGAATAGGAACCGTGTCCGTCCGATTCCGACAATCCCGGCTGGATCGGCCAGCCTACGCGTATGATGCGGTGGTCGGATACGGCGTCGGCGGATCCGTCGTGCGCGATGGCGGTTGCAGGCAGCGAGCACGCCGCGATCATGGCGACCGTCGCGATGGCGGCCCACGTCCTTGCAAGACGCGAAAGCATGTTTTTCATGCACCGGCTCCTCGCCCGATTCGGTTGCGCCGTTTCCTCAAACGATTAATTAGTATAGCAAAGGTAATGATTAAAAGTAATCGCTCGGTCGCATTCCCTTCGCTGGCGGGCTCGCAGCGGCAAGCGGTGCGGGTCGGGGCGGGGTTTCGCCTCGGGTTGCACGGCCGTTTACCTTTCGAGCGAGCCGTCAAGGTTTCGTAACCTGTTCTCCTCTCAGGGGCGTGGTCGCTTTGATACCATCGAAGCATTCAGATCATCGATGGAGGGTGCAAGGCGCGTTCGCGTCCGGCCCCCCGCAGGGCGAAAGCGTAGGTGCGGGGCGTGCAAAACGCAATTTCAGTTCAAAACATCGTGAAGAGCTTCGGTGCGGTCGAGGCGCTCAAAGGAGTTTCGCTCGAGGTGGCTGAGGGCGAGAAGGTCGTCGTCATCGGGCCGTCGGGTTCGGGCAAAAGCGTGCTGATCCGATGCATCAACGGGTTGGAGGTTCCCGATTCGGGGACCATCGTGGTCGAGGGCATGAACCTGGGCGATCGCAAGGTGAACAGCCGGGCGCTCGCGCGCGACGTGGCCATGGTGTTCCAAAGCTACAACCTGTATCCCCATAAAACCGTGCTGGAGAACGTCACGTTGGCGCCCATCAAGGTGCTCAAGGTGCCGAAGGCCGAGGCCGAGAAAACGGCGCGCGCCTATTTGGAGCGCGTGGGGTTGATCGACAAGGTGGACAAGTACCCCGATCAGCTGTCGGGCGGCCAGCAACAGCGCGTGGCCATCGCGCGCGCTCTCAACATGCATCCCAAGATCATGCTGCTCGACGAGCCGACGAGCGCGCTCGATCCCGAAATGGTGCAGGAAGTGCTCGACGTCATCAAGTCCCTGGCGGAAACGAACATGACCATCGTCATGGTCACCCATGAGATGGGCTTGGCGCGCGAAGCGGCCGACAAGGTCGTGTTCATGGAAAACGGCCTGGTGGTCGAGCAGGGCAGTCCTCGGTACATCTTCGACGAAACGGACAACGAGCGCATCAAGAGCTTCTTGTCCAAGATCTTGTGAGGCGCATCGTGATCACAAGACGGACATTCTTGCGCGCATCCGCCCTGGGGGTAGGGTCGATCGCGCTGTGCGGGGCGGCGGGCTCGCTTGCCGGGTGCGCGTCCGGCGCGGACGTGCTGCGCGTGGGCACCAAGATCGACGTGCCCTCGTTCGGCTTCCAGAATCCTGAAACGGGCACCATCGAGGGCATGGAAGTGGACATTGCGCGCGAATTGGCGCGTCGCATCAAGGGCAGCCCCGACGCGTTGCAGGTGACCGGCGTGAACGTGACCACGCGCGGGGCAATGCTCGACAACGGCACGCTCGACGCCACGTTGGCTACGTTCACCATCACCGAGACGCGCAAGAAAAGCTACAATTTCTCGCGTCCGTACTACACCGACCATATCGGCGTGCTGGTGAAGAAGTCCTCGGGCATCGCCGATCTTGCCGGGCTTGACGGCAAGACGGTGGGCGTGGCGCTTTCCGCCACGACTCGCGAAAAGCTTGCGCAGGCCGGCGACGAGATTGGTATCCACATGCGCTTCGCGGAGTACTCCACCTATCCCGAAATCAAGATAGCGCTGGTCACGGGGCGCGTTGATGCGTTTTCGGTAGACCGGTCGATCCTGAACGGCTATGTGGACGACTCGACCATGCTGCTTACCACGCAGTTCGCTCCGCAGGAGTACGGCGTGGCCACGAAGAAGTCGAACGTCGAGCTGGCGGCGCAGGTGGACGACGCTATCGCCGCCATGCAGGCCGACGGCACGCTTGACGAGCTGTATGCGCGCTGGGGCCTTTCCGAAGACGGGGTTTCAGGCGGCGCCGCAGCTGCGCAAGGGGGCGGATCGCATGCTTGATATCTTCGCTCCGTTCAAGTGGGAGGCGCTTTTCCAGCGTTGGCCCGACATCTTGTCCGCGTTCGGCATGACCGTCGGCATTTCCGTGCTCGCGCTGCTTATCGCACTGGTTCTGGGCGTGGTGTTCGGCGTGCTGTCCGTGTCCCGCATGCCGGTGTTTCGCTGGATCACGCGCGTGTACGTGGAGGTCGTGCAGAACGTGCCCCTGCTTTTGCAGGTGTTCGTGTTCTACGCTATATTCCCGCTTCTGGGATTGTCGCTTGCGGCGTTCTGGATCGGCGTGCTGGCCATCGGCATCTATCATGGCGGCTACATTTCGGAGGTCGTGCGTTCGGGCATCGGTTCCATCCATCGCGGCCAGTTCGAGGCGGCGAAAAGCCAGGGGTTCTCGTACTGGCAGACCATGTTCGTGATCATTTTGCCGCAGGCGATTCGCATCATCATGCCGCCTTTGGCGGTGCAGGCCGCCAACCTTGTGAAGAACACGTCGGTGCTCGCGTTGATCGCGGGTGGCGAGCTTATGTACTTCGCGAACTCGTTTGCGGGATCCACCAGCTACTACGGTCCCGCTTACGTGGTTGCCGCCATCCTGTACTTCATCATCTGTTTTCCGTTGTCGCGCTTGGCGCTGTATCTGGAGCGTCGGACGCGCGCGCATCGGCACGTGGCTACCGGGGACGCGACGGAAGAGCTGTCCGAGGACGTGCTCGAAGTCACGCCGGGATCGCACGACATCACGGGTCGTGCGGCTGCCGACGCCATGGCCGGCGGAGTCGACACCATGCTGGGCACGGTCGATATAGCGCCTGCTCGCGTGGCTCCGTCGCCGCGCCATCCGCTGCACGTGCTGGGCGAAGACGCAGACGGGGCGATGCAAGGCGCGCGTGGGCCGTTTGAGCAGGCGTTCACCGGAAAGCAAGCGGCTGAGATCGCAGACGACATCGGCCGGGAGATCGCGCAGGAGATCGTCGCGTCGTGCGCAGGCGACGAAGCGTGCGCACGACGCGCCATGCACACGAGGACCGGCCGCTCGAGGGCCCTGCGCCGCTTGGAGCAGCGACGCGCTGCCGCTCGCGAAGAGGCGGAGCGTTCGGAGCGCAAGGGCGCGACCGATGAAGAAGGACGGGAGGAGGACCGATGAGCGATATCGCCGCTCTGTTCACGTGGGTGAACATGCGCTTTCTCCTGCAGGGTTTGGGGATGACGCTGCTCATATCTGCGCTCGCCATCGCGTGCTCGGTGGTGCTGGGAACCCTCATCTCGGTTATGCGCACGTCGAAGAGCCGCGTGCTGCGCGGCGTTGCGACCGTGTACATCGAGGTGTTCAAGAACACGCCGCTTCTGCTGTGGATCATGTTCACGTTCTTCGTGGCGCAGCTGCCGCCCATCGGCGCAGCCGTCCTGGCCTTCACGCTGTTCACCAGCGCCAGCGTGGCCGAGATCGTGCGCGGCGGCTTGGCGAGCGTGCCGTTCGGGCAGTACGAGGCCGCGAAGAGCCAGGGCTTTTCCGGGGCGCAAACCTATGTGCTGATCATCTTGCCGCAGGCGCTGCGCAACATGGTTCCGGCGCTGCTTTCCCAATTCGTGACCACCATCAAGGATACGAGCTACCTGTGGGGCGCCATGGCTCTGCAAGAGCTCATGGGCCGCGGCATGATCCTCATGAACAGCTACAACTCCACGGCTCAGATCTTCGTCATCTTCGGCATCATGGCTCTGGTGTACTTCGTGGTGTGCTTCACGCTGTCCCAGATCGTGCGTGCGTACCAGCGAAAGATCAAGCAGGCTCGCACCGCGTAGCGTCTTTGCGCTTCGGGGCGGGTTCCAGACACGCCGACACGGCCGGGGCGCGAGTTCCGGCCGTGTCGCTTTGGCGCCGTAGGGCCTTCTACTGCAGGGATCCTAGCAGGGGCAGGTACTGCTGGGCGCTTTCGGGAACTGTCAGCGTGATGCGCTGCCCGTAGGCTTCCACGGTCACGTAGCCGGGGTTGTCGTACGTGGTGACCGACGCTTCCACTCCGCCGTACGTGCCGCCGAACGAACCCGTCGGCGATGCCTCTGCGGGCAACGAGGAAGCTTTCCAGCTGTCGATGTTCAAGCTGGCCACGGCTTCTTCCACCTGCGCCGTGCTCAAACCGGTTGCGTTGGCGATGGCCTCGCTGTTCGCGGCAAGGGCGTCTTGCACGTTCGACTTGATGCCCGATGCGTCGATGGCCGCGTTCGCGGCATTGTTCTTCACGTCGCTGACCAGCGATGAGACCGGATCCGAGGCAGAGCCTCCGCTTGGGGAAGGCGCCATGAGCAGGGCGACCGAGCCAGCTATGAGCAGGGCGATGAGTCCTAGGAATACGCCGAGAACTTTCTTCATCGAAGGTGTCTCCTTTCGAGCTCGGGCTACGAGGGCGCCGCCGGTGGTGCGTTTTCTGGATCGGATGGAGAACGGCTGTTGGGCTGTTCGGCGGCCATCCCGAACCATAGCCTATACGAGAATCGATCGCTTCATGAAACGTCCGCTCCATCTTCAGAGCCTGGGGACGAAATCCCCACTCGATTTCCGGAACTGGCCCTTCGGCCGCGAAGCGCACGCCGTGCGACGCCTGCCGCACAGCGGGCCAGCGCCCGCGCGAAGGGCGTCGGGTTCGTTTCGGCTTGGGTAAAGTTCTCCTCCCTTCGCTCAAAATCGTGTATGCTAGCGTCTATTGCGTCGCGGACGGCGCGTCGCAAGCGCGCTTTTGCGCGTTTTCATCCCCGCACACGTTAATAAATAGGTGGGGCAACCGTGTGAACGATGCGAGGCCGCCAAGGCGGCTGGTTAGACAGGAGGGAACCGCGTGAAGCTGGTGGTAACCGAGAAGAACGACGCGGCTCAGAAGATCGCCGATTTGCTCGGCGTGAAGAAACCGAAGGCGGACAAGGTGTACTCCACGCCGGTGTACCGATTCGACGTCGAAGGCGAGGAATGGGTGACCATCGGCCTGCGCGGCCACATCCTGGAGCCCGATTTCACTCCCGCCATGGTGTACAAGAAGCGCGGCGGCTGGCAAGGCGTCACCGAGGAGGGGGAGACGTTTCCCGCGGACCTGCCCGACACGCTTGCGAAGCCCCCTTTCAAAAAGAAGAAGCCCTTCACCGAGGACGGCGTGGAGCTGAAGGCGTGGAAGATGGATGCGCTTCCGTACTTGGTGTACGCGCCCATCAAGAAGCTCCCCAAGGAAAAAGAGATCATCCGCTCCTTGAAGAACCTGGCGAAAAAGGCCGACTCCATCGTGATCGCAACCGACTTCGACCGAGAGGGCGAACTGATCGGGAGCGACGCCCTCAGCTGCATGCAAGAGGTGAACCCGACTGCGCCCGTGTCGCGCGCGCGGTATTCGGCGTTCACGAAAGAGGAGATCACGCATGCGTTCGACAACCTGGTCGAGCTTGACGTGAACCTGGCGAGCGCCGGCGCGTCGCGCCAGGACATCGATCTTATCTGGGGCGCGGTGCTCACGCGCTACCTGACGCTCGTCAAATTCGCAGGGTACGGCAACGTGCGCTCGTCCGGCCGCGTGCAAACGCCCACGCTCGCGCTCATCGTGGCGAAGGAGCGCGAGCGCCTTGCGTTCGTTCCCGAGGACTACTGGGTGATCCGAGGCGCGTTCGGGGCCGAACCCGACGCGTTCGAGGCGCCGCATGCCACCGCGCGCTTCAAGAGCGAAGCCGAGGCCAACGCCGTCATGGCTCACGTCGACGGCGCGGCAAGCGCCACGGTGGCCTCGATCGAGAAGCGCAAGCGCACGGTGCAGCCGCCGGCCCCGTTCAACACCACGTCGCTCATGGCGGCGGCGTCCGCCGAAGGCCTGAGCCCTGCGCGCACGATGCGCATCGCCGAGAGCCTGTACATGGACGGCTACATCTCCTATCCGCGCGTCGACAACACGGTGTACCCGTCTTCGCTCGATTTGGCGGAAACCGTGAAGGCTATTTCCGGGAATCCGGCTTACGCGCCGTATTGCAAAGAGCTGTTGGCGAAAGACCAGCTCACGGCTACGCGCGGCAAGAAGGAGACGACGGACCACCCGCCTATCTACCCCACGGCAAAAGCCACTCCTGACGACCTGGCGCCCGCCGACTACAAGCTGTACAACCTGATCGCGCGCCGGTTCCTGGCCACGCTGTCCGAACCTGCCGTGGTGGAGGGCACGAAGGTCACGCTCGACGTGAACGCCGAGCCGTTCGTTGCGAAGGGCGACGTGCTGGTGAAGCCCGGGTTCCGCGCGATCTACCCCTACGGGCTGAAGAAGGACGAGCAGCTGCCCGTCCTTTCCGAGGGGCAGGCGATCGCGTTCGGCGGTGCCACCTGCACGAAGAAGCAGACCGAGCCGCCCGCGCGCTACAGCCAAGGCAAGCTCATCCAGGAGATGGAGAAGCTGGGCCTGGGCACGAAGTCCACGCGCCACGCCATCATCGAGCGCTTGTACACGGTGAAGTACATCCAGAACGACCCCATCGAACCCAGCCAGCTGGGCATGGCCGTATGCGACGCGCTCGACAAGTTCGCCCCGCACATCACGCACCCCGAGATGACGGCCGAGCTGGAAGAGGAGATGGACCGCATCGCCGAAGGACGCACCACGAAGACCGACGTGGTCACCACGAGCCGCAACCTTCTGGCCGAGCAGCTGGCCAGCTTGCTGCCGCATTCGGAGGAGGTTAAAGATGCCCTAGCCGACGCCGTGGCCGCCGACGCGTACGTGGGGCCGTGCCCGAAATGCGGCAAGGACCTGCAGCTGCGCGCGTCGCAGAAGACGCGCAGCATGTTCATCGGCTGCGCTGGCTGGCCCGATTGCGACGTGACCTACCCCTTGCCGAAGGGCAAGGTGGAGGCTGTGCCCGAGCCGTGCCCGACCTGCGGCATGCCTCAAGTGAAGGTGACGGCGTTTCGCTCGAAGCCGCGTACCATCTGCATCGATCCGCATTGCTCCACCAACAAAGAACCCGACGTGGTGGTGGGCGAGTGCCCGGCCTGCAAGGAGAAGGGCATCGCCGCGAAGCTGATCGCGCAGAAGAACCCCCGCACCTTGAAGCGCTTCATCCGCTGCGAGAACTACGACGATTGCGGCACGGGCTACCCGCTGCCCCAGTACGGCGCCCTTGCCGCCACCGACGAGGTGTGCGAGCACTGCGGCGCGCCGATGGTCATCGTCACCACGAACCGCGGTCCCTGGAAGCTGTGCCCGAACTTCGATTGTCCGGGCAAGGAGCAGGACGAGGCGAAGGGCGCCAAGGGCAAGGCTCCCGCCAAGAAGGCGCCTGCGAAAAGCAGCGCCAAGAAGGCTCCGGCGAAGAAGCCGGCTGCAAAGAAATAGCGTGATCGCGAACGACCGATCCTAACGTCGAAGGGCCCCGCATGACGGGGCCCTTCGACGTGGATGACGGCTGCTCGGCTTCCGCTCGCTCGTGCCGCAACGCGCCGGTCCGATGCGTTGCGGGCTACGCTTGCGCGTTCTCGATGGCGCGGTACAGGTCGGTCCCCTGGGCGTCCACCGCCACGAAGCAGGGGAAGTCTTGCAGCGTCAGGCGGCGCAGCGCCTCGGTCCCCAGGTCTTCCCAGGCTATCGTCTCGCTTGCGACCACGTGGGTGGCCAGCAGCGCGGCGATGCCGCCGACTGCCGCAAAGTACGCGCTGCCGTTGCGCACGCAAGCGTCGATGACGTCGGCTGCGCGCTTTCCCTTCCCGATGCACGCGATCACGCCCGCATCCATGAGCGCGGGCGTGGCGAAGTCCATGCGGCTCGCCGTGGTGGGACCCACCGACCCAAGGGGCCTGCCCGCAGCGGCAGGGGTGGGACCGGCGTAGAACAGCGTCTGCCCTTCTAGGTCGTACGGCAGGCGCCCGTCCGCGCGCAGCGCTTCGAGCGCGCGCGCATGCCCGGCGTCGCGCATGGTGTAGACGGGTCCTGAGAGGCGCACTTCCTGCCCGGCCTTCAGGCGGCCGACCTGCTCGCGATCAAGGGGTAACGTCAGATGGACGGCGCTCGGCTCGCTTTGGTCCGCAGGGGCGTCGGATTCGCAACGTGAAAGCTCGTTCATCGTTCATCACTCCAGGAAATCAGCTCGACGGATGCGGTTCGCATGGCGCAGCAGCCCATGTTCACGGCTACGGGCAGCGCGGCGATGTGGCAGGGGGCCGTTTCCACGTGCACGGCCAAGGCGGTGGTCGAGCCGCCAAGGGCTGCGGGCCCTATGCCGGTTGCGTTCACGGCGCGCAACAGCTCGTCTTCGAACCGAGCCGTTTCGGGCGTGGCCGCCGGGCTTCCGATCGGCCTGAGCAGCGCGTGCTTCGCCAGGCCCGCCACCTTGTCGAACGTGCCGCCTACGCCTACGCCGACGATGAGCGGGGGGCACGCGTTCGCGGCCTTCTCGCGCACGCATTCGAGAACCGTTCGGCGCACGCCTTCGGCTCCGGCTCCCGGAGCCAGCATGACCACGCGGGAGGCGTTGTCCGACCCGCCGCCTTTCAGCATCACGTGCAGGGTGGCGCCCTTTCCGGGACGGAAGCTGACTTCCGTGAACGCCGGAGTGTTGTCGGACGTGTTGGTTCGGTCGGTCAGGGCGTCGCGCACCACGCTCATGCGCAGGCGCGCGTCCGCGTAGGCTCGCGCGACGGCGTCGTTTACCAGCGAAAGCGCGTTTCCGGGCAGCATGAGGTCTTCGCCGACCTCCAGGCTGACCCAGACCGTGCCCGTGTCCTGGCAGATCGGCACGCCGTCCTGCTGCGCGATGCGTGCGTTTTCGAGCACTTGGCCCAGCACTGCCCGCGCGCGCGGCTCGCGTTCCGTTTCTCTCGCGCGCTCGATGCCGGCTCGAACGTCTTCGCGCAGCGTCACAGCGCATTCGACGATGCTTTGGTAGACGGCGTCGGCCACCGCTTCAGCGGTCGGCCCCGGCTTTCGTTGCGGGTGCGTCATAGGCGGTTCTCCTTCGCTTGGGGTTCGGGCTATTCTACCACGGAGGCGCGGCGCGGCCGCGCCGCTCGTCTTCGGGCGCCGGCTTCCCCCGGACGGTCGATGCTGCCGGCATGCCCGCGCCGCCGCATGCCGCCAGGCCTCGTTTCGGGCGCGCATGTGTTTTTTGCATCAGCGCGGCCCAAGAAAGCGCCTCCGGCAGCGCGGGGCCGCCCCTCCCGGCGCGCGAAGGTATATAATTGTTCGCGATCGCCGAAATCAGCCGAAGGATAGAGCATGAACTTGAACGAAGAATCGCTGCGCTTGCACAAGGAATGGCGCGGCAAGCTTGATACCGTCCCGAAGATGGACATCGCAACGCGCGAGGCCCTGTCGCTGGCCTACACGCCGGGCGTAGCGGAGCCGTGCCGCAAGATCGCGGAGGATCCGCAGGCTGCGTACGAATACACGATGAAGGCGAACACCGTCGCCGTGGTCAGCGATGGCAGCGCCGTCTTGGGTCTGGGCAACATCGGGCCTTTGGCGGCTATGCCGGTCATGGAGGGAAAGTGCGCGCTGTTCAAGGCGTTCGGCGGCGTGAACGCGGTGCCGTTGTGCCTGGACACGCAGGACACCGACGAGATCGTCGAGACCGTGGTGCGCCTGGCCCCGTCGTTCGGCGGCATCAACCTGGAAGACATTGCAGCTCCGCGCTGCTTCGAGATCGAGCAGCGCCTGATCGAGGCGCTCGATATCCCGGTGTTTCACGACGACCAGCACGGCACCGCCATCGTGGTGCTGTCGGGCGTCATCAATGCGCTGCGCTTGACCGGCAAGCGCAAGCAGGACTGCCGCGTGGTGGTCAACGGCGCGGGGTCGGCGGGCATCGCCATCGCGAAGCTGCTTTTGAGCTACGGGTTCCGCCATCTGACGCTGGTCGACCGTTGCGGCATCATCTGCTCGAAGTCCCAGGGCGTCAACGAGGCCCAGCGCGCCATGCTGGAAGTAACGAACCTGTCCGACGCCGAAGGCTCGCTGGCCGACGCCTTGGCAGGCGCCGACGTGTTCGTGGGCGTGTCCGCGCCGAACCTGGTCAGCGCCGACATGGTTCGCTCCATGAACGACGACGCCATCCTGTTCGCCATGGCCAATCCCGATCCTGAGATCTACCCGGACGTGGCCAAGGCCGCCGGCGCGCGCGTTGTGGGCACCGGCCGCTCCGATTTCCCGAACCAGATCAACAACGTGGTGGCGTTCCCCGGCATCTTCAAGGGCGCGCTCGAGGGACGCGCGACGCGCATCACCGAGGCCATGAAGCTGGCGGCTGCCGAAGCGCTGGCCGGGCTCGTGTCCGACGAGGAACTGTGCGAGGACTTCATCATGCCCGAGCCGTTCGACCCGCGCGCAGTGGAGTGCGTGGCGAAGGCGGTCAAGGACTGCGTGGAGGATTAGCGGCATGCCCGAAACGCAAGATCTTGCCCCGCGGGGCATCTTCATAACGTTCGAGGGGGGCGAAGGCGCCGGCAAGACCACCCACATTCGTTTTCTAGCAGAAGCGCTGCGCGCGCACGGTCGCGAAGTGCTGTGCCTGCGCGAGCCCGGCGGCACCGACATCGGCGAGCAACTGCGTGCCGTGGTGCTCGACCCGCGCAATGTCGCCATGACCGACGAAGCCGAGCTGCTGATCTACGAAGCCGCGCGCGCCCAGCTGGTGAAGCAGGTTATCGCGCCTGCGCTTGCGCGCGGCGTGGTGGTGCTGTGCGACCGGTTCACGGATTCCACGGTTGCCTACCAGGCATACGGTCGCGGGCTTTCGCGCGAATTCGTGGACGGGGCGAACGCTTTTGCCTGCCAAGGGCTGCGGCCCGACCGGACCATCCTCATGGCCACGGGCGGCACGGCGCGCACGGGTCTTGCGCGGGCGACGCATCGCGGCGCCGATCGCCTCGAGCGCGCGGGCGAAGAGTTCCACGCGCGCGTGAACGAGGCGTTCATGGACATCGCGCGACGCGATCCCGATCGTGTTCGCGTAGTGACCTCGGCCGATCGCAAGTCGCGTACCGCTTCGGCTGTGTTCTCGCAGTTGAAGGACTTGTTTCCCTGGATGGCCGACGTCGAGCAGCGCGACCCTGCGTTTTTCGATCGCCTGGATGTGAAGCGCAGCCAGGTCGGTCGCGCGGGGCTACGATCGTCCGCCGAAAGCGCGCCGGGCGCGTCGCAGGGGGTCTGATCCGTGGCCGACGCGTTCGAGAACATACTGGGGCAGCCGAAGGTGCGCGAGTTCTTGCGCGCCACGGTATCCCAAGACAAAGTGAGCCATGCGTACCTGTTCACGGGTCCGGCTGGGTCGAACAAGACGCTTGCGGCCTACGCGTTCGCCCAGGCGGTTCTGTGCCCGAAGGGTCCGCAAGGCCCGCGCGGCGGCAACTGCGGCGCATGCGACGCGTGTCGGCGCATCATGCGCAAAAAGCATCCTGACGTGCGCTATTTCGCGCCGGAAGGTGCCAGCGGGTACTTGGTGGAGCAGATTCGCGACATCGTTTCCGACACGTCGTTCGCTCCCATTCAGGCCAAGAAGAAGATATACATCCTCGATCGCGTGGACCTTCTGGGCGTGCAGGCGGCGAACGCGTTTCTCAAGACGCTCGAAGAGCCTCCGTCGGATGTCGTGCTCATCCTGCTCGGCCGTACGCGCGAAAGCGTGCTGCCCACCATTCTCTCGCGTTGTCAGGTGGTGCCGTTTCGCACCATCCCGGCCAGCGAAGCCGCCGGCATCATCGTGCAGAATTCGGGCGCCTCGCTCGAACAGGCCCGCATGGCGCTCGAAGCATGCAACGGGTCCATCACGCGCGCCGTGGAATTCCTCAAGTCCAACGAGCGCTTGGGCTTTCGCCGACGCGTGCTCGAAGTGGTCGGCTGCCTGCGCAAAGCGGACGATTGGGACGTCATCGGGTTCGCAAGCGAGCTGGTGGTACTGGTCAAGGCGCCGCTCGACGTGGCGCGGGCCGAACAGGAGCAGGAGCTGGCCGAGAACGCCGATTTCCTGGCGAAGTCGGCCATCCGTCAAATAGAGGCGCGCAACAAGCGCCAGCTGACGGCGAAGACCTTCGAGTCGCTGCGGCATCTGACCGCCGTCGTGCGCTCGTGGCTGCGCGACGTCGTGGCCGTGTGCGCGGAAACGCCGGAGCTCGTCATAAACGTGGACGTGCGCGAGTCCATCGCCGAAACAGCGGCGGTTACCGACGAGGCGCGCGCTGCCGCGGCGTTGGCGTGCGTGCGTCGCTGCGACGAGGCTATCTCGTATAATGTATCTCCCGAGACGTGCATCGACGCGATGCTGTTCGAAATTCGTGACACGCTGTACGGTCGCGCGCCCCATGCTTCGGGCACGTCGACCCGGATAAGATAGAGAGGTGCGCCATGGTTCGCATAGCGCCTGTTAACCTGTACTACAATCCCAAAACGCTCTGGTTCGACGCCGGGGACCTCGACGTGCGCACCGGCGACGGCGTGGTGGTGTCCACCGCGCGCGGAATCGAGTTCGGTCGGGCTTCGGGCGATGTGTTCGAGGCTGACGAAGCTCAGGTGAAGAAGCTGAAAAGCCCGCTCAAGCCGGTGAAGCGCATCGCTTCGCCCGAGGACGAGGCTCAAGCGGCCGCCATGGAGCGCAAGAGCGCCGAGGCTCTTCCCGTGTTCAAGGAGATGGCCGCCGAGGCAAGCGCCGACATGCACCCCGTTTCGGTGGAGTACCTGTTCGACGGCGACAAAGCCATCTTCTACTTCGAGGCGGAGGAGCGCGTGGACTTTCGCGAGCTGGTGCGAAAGCTGGCCTCGTACTTCCATGTGCGCATCGACATGCGCCAGATCGGCGTGCGCGACGAAGCCCGCATGGTGGGAGGGCTGGGCCATTGCGGCCAGGAGCTGTGCTGCAAGCGCTTGGGCGGCGAGTTCTGCCCCGTGTCCATCCGCATGGCGAAAGAGCAGGATCTTTCCCTCAACCCGCAGAAGATCTCGGGCGTGTGCGGCCGCCTTATGTGCTGCCTGCGCTACGAATTCGATGCCTACAAGGATTTCAAGAGCCGCGCGCCCAAGCAGAATTCTCAGGTGGAAACCCCTATCGGCACGGCCAAGGTGATCGATCTGGACGTGCCGCGCGAAGTGGTGACGCTCAAGGTCGACGGCGAGAAGCCCGTGAAGGTGCCCCTGGCTGATTTCGATCCGCCCGAGGAAGGCGTGCAGCGCCCGAAGGTGGTGGGCTCGGAGGCTTGGGAGAACGCGACGGCCCAGGCGGCTATCGGGGTTGCCGGGGAGTCCACGGTATTCGCAACCTCGCAGCTGACGGGCTCGGACAAGCTGGCCGATCCTTCCGCCGTGCGTCGAACCGGACGCGGTGGGCAGAAGCCCGCGCGCGGCGGGTCGAACGGAAACGGCAAGCAGCAGGGGCGCAATGGCGGGGGTCGTGGCGGCTCGAACAAGGTTTCCGAGTCCGGTTCGCCTTCGGGCCGCAAGCCGCGCCGTCGTCGTTCGACGAAGGTCGGGGGAGAAGCGGGCGCCGCCGAGGCGGTCGAAGCCCCCAAGCGCCGCCAGAGCCAGGGCAGCCAGCAGAAGTCGCAGCAGCCGGGTCAAGGCCAGAAGAAGCAGGGCGGCTCCAAGAAGCAGCAGCCCCGCACGTCCGATGCCAAGAAGCAGCAGCCACGTTCGGGCGAGGCCAAGCAGCCGGCGCGCGCCGGCGACGCCAAGAAGCAGGGGCCGCGTCCCGGCCAGAAGTCGTCGGGCTTGCGTCAGCAGAAGCCCCAGCAGAAGTCTCCGCAGAAGCAGGGCGGTGCTCCTCGTCCGGATCGCAACGCAAGCGACCAGGGCAAACCGGCAGGCGAAGGCGGGCATCGCCGCGCGCGTCGTCGCAGCCACCGGTCGGGAAGCGACGGCTCGTCGAGCGGATCGAACGGCTCTGCGGACAACGCCAGCAACAGCTAGGAGGGGCAAGATCTCATGAGGATCGATTACGAGCTTCTGACCGATCTGTACCAGTTGACCATGGCTCAGGGGTATTGGGAAACGGGCCAGGGCGACACGCAGGCTTGCTTTCACATGTATTTTCGCGATTACCCGTTCAAGGGCGGCTATGCCGTGGCATGCGGCCTGGCGCAGCTGGCGGACCTGGTCGATACGTTCGAGTTCACGGACGACGATGTCGCGTATCTGGCCTCGCTCGATGCTCCGGGCGGCGGGTCGTTGTTCAAGCCGGAGTTTCTCGACTACCTGAGAACCTTCAGGCTCAACGTCGACATCGACGCGGTGCCCGAAGGAACCATCGTGTTTCCCCACGAGCCCATCGTGCGCGTGGTCGGGCCTATCATGGATTGCCAGTTGGTGGAGACCGCGCTGCTCAACTGCGTGAACTTCCAGACGCTTATCGCAACGAAGGCCGCGCGCGTGTGCCTGGCCGCTCAAAGCCCCGTGGCCGAGTTCGGCTTGCGCCGTGCGCAGGGCGCGGGCGGCGGCCTGTGGGCTAGCCGCGCCGCCGTGGTGGGCGGATGCGCGTCCACGTCGAACGTGCTGGCGGGCAAGCTGTTCGACCTGCCGGTTTCGGGGACGCATGCCCATTCGTGGGTCATGTCGTTTCCCGACGAGCTCACGGCTTTCCGCTCCTATGCCGAGGCGTTTCCGAAGAACTGCGTGCTTCTGGTCGATACCTACGATGTCGAGCAGGGGATTGAAAACGCCATTACGGTTGGTCTCGAGATGCGCGACCGCGGCGAGCGTTTAAGCGGCATTCGCATCGATTCGGGCGACTTGTCGTGGCTTGCGAAGATGGCTCGACGCATGCTTGACGAGGCGGGTTTGAGCGACTGCGGCATCGTCTTGTCGAACGATTTGGACGAATATGCCATCCAGTCCATTCGCGACGAAGGCGCTCAGGTGAGCTCATGGGGCGTGGGCACGAAGCTTGCCTGCGCGTACGACCAGCCCACCTTGGGCGGCGTCTACAAGCTGTCCGCAACGCGCGCGCCGGGCGACGCGGCATGG
>NZ_DBFOSR010000004.1:0-21652 GCF_048427265.1 Paraeggerthella sp. | reverse complement strand
TGTCCGAGGAAGTCTTTGGTACGGTCGGACTTCGGATGGTCGAACACCTCTTCCGGCGTTCCCTGCTCCACGATGAAGCCGCCGTCCATGAAGATGACGCGGTCGGCCACATCGCGCGCGAAGCCCATTTCGTGCGTGACCACGATCATGGTCATACCCGCTTTCGCCAGGCTTTTCATAACGCCCAGAACGTCGCGCACAAGCTCTGGATCAAGCGCGCTGGTAGCCTCGTCGAACAGCATGACATGGGGATCCATGGCCAACGCACGCGCAATAGCCACGCGCTGCTGCTGGCCGCCCGACAGCTCGGACGGCTTGTACTCCACGCGCTCGCCAAGGCCCACGCGCTCAAGCTGCTCGATCGCGATCTGCTCGGACTCCTCCTTGCCGCGGCGGAGCACCTTCTGCTGAGCCAGCATCACGTTGCGCTTCGCCGTAAGGTGCGGGAACAGATTGAAGTTCTGAAACACCATGCCAACCTTGGCGCGCACTTTGTTGATGTCGGTCTTCTTCGAGGTGATCTCGGTATCCTCGAAGAAGATACGGCCCTCGGTGGGCGTTTCCAGCATGTTCACGCACCGAAGCAGCGTGGACTTTCCCGAGCCGGACGGCCCCAGGATAACCACCACTTCGCCACGATACACGTCAAGGTCAATGCCCCGCAGCACCACGTTGTCGCCAAACGCCTTGCGCAGTCCTTCGATACGCACGACGGGGGCCTCCGAAGATTCCTTTACATCGTTCATGGAAGCACCTCCTTAATGGCTCAGTCGGCCGCTGGGCGAGGGGTCGTCCCCCACCGCACCCGGGCCGGCAAACGTCTCGGACATGCGAATGCTGCGCGCTACGGCAGCGTCGGAATCGGGAAGGATCGCATCGGTGGGATTGCTGCCCAAACCCGCATGCGCGCCCTTCTTGCGCTTCCTGCGACCGCCCGCCATGCGCTGCTCCATCGAGTTGATGAGCTTCGTCATGGGGATGGTCACGATCAAGTAGAAGCCCGCGGCCACGATGTAGGGCGTTACGTTGCCCGTTGCCGCCGTGATGGTCTTCGAGAACATCATGATTTCCATAACGCCGACAGCCGCCAAGAGCGAGGTGTCCTTGTACATAAGGATGAACTCGCTGGTCATCGTAGGAATGACGCGACGAATGGTCTGCGGAATGATCACGTAGAACATAGTCTGCGCGCCGTTCATGCCCAATGAGCGGGCCGCTTCGAACTGGCCCGTGTTGATGGACTGGATGCCCGCACGGAATATCTCGGCCAGATACGCGCTGGAGTTCAGCACCAGCACGATGGCTCCCAGGACGAACAGGTCCATCTTGATGCCGAGCAGCGGCAGACCGAAGAACGCGATGTAGATCTGCAAGAACAGCGGCGTGCCGCGCACGACGTTGATGTACGTTGCGCCGATAGCGCGCGGAATACGGCTTTTCGCCATGCGAAGGAACGACCACATCAACCCCAGGGGTATGGACAGCGGGAAGCTGACCACCACCAGCGCAAGGGCCACAAGCCAACCGGAGAATACCGTGGGCACCGATGTCACGACGATCGTGGGATCGAAGAACAGATGGAGGAACTTGTTGGAGTTCCACGCCTTCACCCATTCTTGCTGCCCGAGCCACGAGGACAGCTGATCGGCTGGCGACGTGCTGACTACGGTGAACGTCTTGTCGGTTGCAGGCATGTCATGCTGCTGCCCATCGGCGGTTGTGTAGCTTCCCGCCAGGCCGAAGCTTCCGCCTCCGCCCGGTAGCAACACGCGATTGCATTCCAGCATGACAAGCGAACCGGCAGGAGCGGGATCAGAGAAAGACGCCGTCACCCGCACGCCGTCGACCGTCGCCTGAGCGGCCACGTCCAAACGGTCGAGCCCGTTCATGACCGTGACCTTCACGTTTTCAGCTTCAACCGTGGAACCTTCGGGCAAGTCGATGACCACCTGGGACAAAGACTCGTCCTCGGCTGTTTGACCCTGCCACGTAACGCGCGTGGGCGTGGCACCGAGCACCTGCGAACCGTCGGCGTCGTTGGGCTGGGCGCTCCAACGCTCGGTTTCCAACGCATGCGCGCACAAGGGCTGGGCCAGCGAAACGGCAAGTGCCGCAGCGGCCAAGACCACTGCGACACGAGCGATGTGCGCTTTTGCACCGTTAACGATGTTCATGATTCGAAACAGTCAGACTACTTGAGCCACTTGGCAACAAGCTCGTCGTACGTGCCGTTGTCCCGCACGGCCTTGAGCGCTTCGTTGAGAGCCTTCGTCAGCTCAGGATTCTCTTTGCTCACCACAACGGCGTACTGCTCGCCCGTGGGAATCTCCTTGATGACTTCGCAGTCGGAATACGCCTTCACGTAATAGTTCGCAACGGGCAGGTCAACGGAAATCGCGTCGATCTGGCCCGAATCGAGGGCGGCGAACACGGCCGTCATCTCGTCGTACGCGGTCACTTCGGCGTCCTTGATGTTCTCGGCAGCCCACTCGTAGCCGGTCGTGCCGGACTGAGCGCCGATCTTCTTGCCCTCAAGCTGCGTCACGTCGGTGATGCCCGAATCCTTGCGCACGGTGATGCTCTGGTTCACGTCGCAGTACGAATCGGTGAAGTCGATCTGCTGCAGGCGCTTGTCGGTGATGGTGAACGAGGAAACTCCCACGTCGGCCTTGCCGCCAGCCTGGATAAGCGGAACGATGGTGTCGAACTTGGTGGAAGGCAGGTACTCGCACTCAAGGCCCATTTCCTTGGCAAGGGCGTTCATGAGGTCCACCGCAAAACCCTCGGGCTTGTCGCCGTTAAGATTCTCGAACGGCGGAAAATCGAGCGATGCGGCAACGGTAAGCTTACCGCCGTTGACCAGCTGGTAGCTCCCGTCGGCTCCCGCTGCATCCGAAGCGGCGTTCTGGTCGCCGGACGAGCAGCCGAACAGCGTCAGCGTTGCGGCCAGCATGCCCGCAACGGCAACGAGGCCCCATTTCTTGATATTCATATCCTCTCCCCTTTCCACAATGTTCGCTCTTTCCGAACATGCACATGGTATGCAGTCGCACCACTATACGGCCCCGAGCGCGTTTTATCAAAGAACTATGCGTTTCGAACTGGATAGGCAGGGCCTGACGGCCCCCGAGCGGTCGTTTCAGGGGGTTCTACGGTTTAGCGCAGTAAAGTGGTGGAGCGTGTTGGGGACGCGGGGCGGGTGTGGGTGTGGGGATGCGGCGGTCCGGGCGCGAGGACGCGTACGGGGCGTGGGGCGGTCCGGGCGCGTGGGCGCGGGGGCGCGGCGGCCCGGCCGTCCGCCTGTGCGGGCGTGCCCGGCCAAACCGCCACCCCAAGCGGCAAGACAAGCCGACGAGCTAGACAGCGGGAATGCGAAAGCCCAGATACGGGATTCCTCCGAACCGGCCATGGTAATCCGACCCGCCCGTGCATATCAATCCGTAGCGCTCGGCCACATTCGCACAGCGCGCATGATCGATGGGCGTGTGGTCGGGGTGGAACCGCTCGATACCTCCCAAACCGCATTCCGCAAGCGCCGGAACCATATCGTAGCTATCCAGCTGACCGGGGTGCGCCAAAACAGCCAGCCCCCCGTCCTCCACGATAGCCGTCACGGCATCGCGCGCGTCCACGTACGCGATATCGCGATCGCAGATGCCGCCGTTCTTGAACAAGCTTCGGTACAGCGCGCGATAGGCTGCGGATACGTACGGCTCATCGGTGAGCGCCGCCATGATGTGCTGCTTGTACAACGCCGTGGAAGCGCAGCCCAGCGCAAGGGCCTTCGCCACATCGACGCGATAGCCGGCCGACGCCAACCGATCAAGCTGCCAAAGCGAGTTCGCGTTGCGACGCTCGAGCGTGGGAGCGCACAGGGCTTCCACCGCAGACGCCCCCTCGTGCAGTCCCAAGCCCAGCACGTGCACCTTGCGCATGCGCTCGAAATCGTACGCGCTTATCTCCACGCCGCCCACCACGCGAACGTCCAACCGCTCTCCCAGCTTGGATGCCTGGTCAAGACCTCGCGTCGTGTCGTGGTTCGTGAACGCCACGCGCCCGATGCCGCGCTGGCGCGCCTGCTCGAGCACTTCCTCGAACGTGTCCGAGCCGTCCGAAACGGTGGTATGCACATGGAGATCTTCGATCACGCCATCATCCCTTCCTGCATGTTGAACTCATGATCGCACAACCCCTCCATGAATTCGAGGTCGTGGAAAATGCCGAGCATGGTGGTTCCCTCGGCTTTGAGCTGCTGGATCAGATCGCGCACCTTCAGCTTCGACGCGTTGTCGAGCGATGCCGTGGGCTCGTCGAGCAGCAGCAGCCGGGGGCGCTTGATCATGGCCGCCGCAATGTTGAGTCGCAGCTTCTCGCCTCCCGAAAACGTGCGCGGATACAGTTCCCACAGCTCTTCGTCCAGGTCGAAGTGGCGAAGCATCCGCTCGGTTTCCGCCTCCGCCCGCTCGCGCTCGGTCGCGCCGTAGGCTTCCAATGCGCTTCTCAACACGATGTCGCGCGCGGTTTGGCGCGGCAGGGCATTCAAGAACTGGGACACGTAGCCCAGTTCGTAGGAGCGCAGGTACAGCATCTGGCGCTGCGTGGCCTGGGCGATGTCCACCAGGCCGAAGCGCGCGGAGTCGTACAGGATACGCCCGTGCTCAGGCAGGTTCGTGCGCCAGATGCAGCGCAGGATGGTGGACTTCCCGCTGCCGCTGCGACCGGTGATGCCCACGAACTGACCGGGGGCGATGGAGAACGAGATGTCGTGGCACCCCTGGATCCTCCGGTCCACCCGATGGAGCAAAAACGACTTCGACAGACCCTCGATTTGAAGCAAGGGAGCTGCGGAAGCTCCCTGGACGACCGTGCATGGCTCCAGGCCGTCGGAACGCTCGACGGTCATGCTACATCACCTCGACGCACGCGGCGCGGGGTACGCGGACAGCCTTGTCGCACTCGGCAAGGTCGCGCCCGTACCCGCACGGCTGATCGGGATAGTGCGAGCGAAACACGGAATGACCGCCCACGAACGCGCGCGTGACCACCGGCATGGTGCGCTTGCCCGCGCCTTGCGCCAAGCCGGTCGAAGCGCTGCCGGCGCTTTCTCCGCAGGAGATCTCGCGCACCAGCAAGATGTCCGCGCGCTTGCCCACGGCAAGGGAGCCCACCTCGTCCGCAATGCCTGCAGCTTTCGCGGGATTGATGCTGACCAGGGAAAACGCTCGCGCGATATCCAATCCGCACCGATCGCGCAACGTGAACACGGCATCGAGCAGCGCCGCCGGATAGTAATCGCTGCACAGCACGTCGATCGCGCCGGCCTGCACGGCCTCGCGTGCGCTCAGATTGCCCGAATGGCTGTGGCCCAGCATGACGTTGGGCGCCCCGGCAATCGTGTGCATGCCGCGCGCCCGCGCCTCGCGGGCGATGTCGAGCGAAATGGGAAACTCGGAAATGGTGGCCTCCAAGCCGTCCATGAAGGCAAGCTTTTCCACGCTGTCGTCGTCGTGCGAGGCAATGGACACGCCGCGCTCGCGCGCGATGGAAGCCAAGGCGGTGATCTGGGCGTACGTCATTTTCTGGCTTTCCTGCTGCTGACGGACGATGTCGCGCACCTCGTCGTCGGAAACGTCGCGGTAGCCTTTGAGCGTGTCGCCGAACACCAGCAGGTCACGGTACTGGCCCTGGCCGGGGGTGTGATCCATGAACGACACCAGATCCACTTTGCCCGAACGCAAGAACTCCTCGATGTCGTCGTACAGATCCACCGAGTCCAATTCCACGCGCATGTGCAGGCGGTGGCGAATGAGATGGTCGCGCTCTTCGCCGCCGCGCAGCGCCGCCACGCGGTCGATGAGCGCGCTCACGTTTCCGAAATCGCGAATGGGCTTGTGGTCGAAGATGTGCGCCCCGTACACCGAAAGCGAGTGGAAGATGGTGGTCACGCCGTGCGACACCAGCTCGCGGTCGGCCTTGTACAGCGACGTGCTCAGGTCCATGACCACGCTCGGGCGCGGCGAGGCCACGTTTTCCACGTAGTCGGAGTGGATGTCGATCAGCCCGGGAGCCACATACGCGCCGCGCGCATCGACTACGGGAAGCACGCCGACGACGGAATCGGGCTGCGCGTCGAAATCCGACACGCTGGAAGGCTCGATGGAAGCGATACGCCCATCGATCACGACAACGTCGTGATCGGGCAATACGCGATCGGCGCACACCACCGTACCGCCGCGGATGATGCAAGAGCTGTTGTCCATGGAAGAATTCCTTTCGGGAGTTGGTCGGGCAGGAGCGAAGCGACCTGCCCATGCCGCCGCCAGGCGGCATGCGGGGCGTGCTGGTTGGCGTAGTACGTCAGCGAGGGGGCTTCCCGGTGCCCAAGATTGGCGTGAAGGCTCGAGGAAGCGTGCTTTTGCACGCGACGAGGGCCTGGAGCGCCAAGATTGGGTGCCGGAAGCTCCCGCAGCGTCGGGCGGTTCCGGCGGTCTACCGACCGCCGGAACCCGCTGCTCGTCAGAGCAGCGAATAGACGAGCTGCTGGGTGTAGGCATGCTGGGGATCCTCGAGGATCTGGTCGGTCAGGCCGCTTTCGATGACGCGGCCGTCCAGCATGACCAGGGTGCGATCAGCCAGCATGCGGATAACGCCCAGGTCGTGGCTTACCACCAACATGCTCACGTTGAAGTCGCGCCTGATCTGCTGGATAAGATCGAGCACGGCGGCCTGCACGGACAGGTCGAGCCCCGTGGTCACCTCGTCGAGCAGCAGGATGGGCGGGTTGTTGGACAGGGCCTTCGCAATCTGAACGCGCTGCTGCATGCCGCCGGAAAAGTTGCGCGGCGGCTCCACCGCGCGCGCCTGCGGTATGTTCACGCGCTCCAGCAAGTCCTCGCCTCGTGCGCGCATGGCGCCCACGTTGCGGCTGCCTGCGGCTATCATCTGCTCGGCAATGTTGGACAAGCTGGAAAAATCCATCCGCAAGCCCAGATACGGGTTCTGATACACCATGCCGAACACCGTGTTCCGAATAGCCCGACGCTGCTGCGACGACAAATCGAACAGGTTGGCGGCGCCACCGTCGTACGGCAGTGCGCGAACGTCGCCCGACGTTGCCTCCTCGTCGAAGAACAGGCACTTCATGAACGTGGACTTTCCGCTGCCGGACTCGCCCACCACGCCCACGATCTCGGCGGGGAACACGTCCAAGCTCACGTCGCGCACCGCATGCACCGTACCGCAGCGCGGGCACACGTTGCGCTCGAGCTGCGCCGAGGAATCCAGGCAATACGCGCAACCGGAGCCGAACCGCTTCGACAGGTGGCGCACCGACAAGCTGGGCGTTTCATCTGCGCCGAAGTGCTGCGCATCAAGCATGGGGCGCTCCTTCCAAAGAATCACTGGTCGTTCGCAGAGTCAGCGAGGGGTCTTCCGGTGCCGAAGATTGCGGGGAGAGCCCGACGAAGCGTGCTTCTGCACGTGAGGAGGGTTCGGAGCCGCAAGGTTCGGTGCCGGAAGGCGCCGCAGCGTCGGGCGGTTTCGGCGGCTGGCAAGCCGACGAAGCGCAGAACGCGGTGTCGTTGCACTGGTAGAACACGGCGCCGGTTTCCTCGTCCACCAACTCGTCCAGGTACACGTTCCGAGCGCCGCACAAGCGGCACTGTTTGCCGTCGAAGCGCTCCACCGCGAAGGGATAGTCCTCGAAATCCAAGGGAGCGACGTTCGTGTAAGGAGGCACCGCGTATATCTTCTTCTCGCGGCCTGCACCCAGCAGGGTCAGGTGATCGGCCTGGTGAAGCTTCATGTTGTCGAAACGAGGAATGGGAGACGGGGCCATGACGTAGCGATCGTGCACGAGCACGGGGTGATCGGCGCCCGTCGTGGTCATGTTGAAGCGCACGATCTGGTCGAACAGCTCCAGCCACGCGCCTGTGTAGTCGGCTTCCGCATGCAGGCGCCGCGTGACGGCCTCGCTCGGCTCGAAGCTGCGCAACGGCTCGGGCGTGGGCACCTGAAGCACCAGCACCTGGTCTGCGCGCAGCGGCTGCTCGGGAATGCGATGGCGCGACTGCACCAGCGTGGCCTCTTCGGTAACGTCGGTGACCTCGACATCGGTGGTGTCGGCCACCAGCTTCTTGATGTTGACGGCGTTCACGCTGTCGTCCGACCCCTGGTCGATCACCTTGAGCACGTCATCGCGCCCGATCAGGCTGAGCGTGATCTGCAACCCGCCCGTGCCCCACCCGCGTCCGATGGGCATTTCGCGCGACGCGAAGGGCACCTGATAACCCGGGATGGACACGCCTTTGATGATCGCGCGGCGGATCTCGCGCTTCGACGCCTCGTCGAAAAACGCGTAATTATAGCGCTGCTGCATCGGCAGGCCCCTTCCCTTCCTCGCGCGTGCCGCGCACGCTGGACAGCTTCGATTGGAACGTGACGTAGTGCGGCAGCTTGAGGTGCGAGATGAACCCCGTAGCCTCCACGCCGTCCACGTGGTACAAAACGAACTCCTCGTCTTCAGTGGGATAGCGCGCATCGCCCAGCTCCAAGCAGCGATCGAGCACGCTCATGGCGATGGCCTTGGTCTCGGCGCGGCCGAACACACAGCCGTAGCCCACGGCCAAAGACAAGCCGGCCGACAGGTTCGCCGCCTCGTCCTCATGGGACATGAACACGCTTTCGACTTCGGTAAGGGGAACCGACCCCAGGTAGTACGCGTCTTCGGCGCCGCCCGCCTCCAGCGGGTGATCGACCGACACCGCAACCGTGCCGCTGCGCAGCTCGCCCACCGTGGGATGCGCGGGCCCGAAGCCGCGAATGGCCGCGTACCCCAACGCCTCGACGGCCTGCGTCATGCCGCGCGCAAGCGTTTGCAAGCGCACGGAACGCGGCGCGGGAAACGTGAGCGGGACCATGGTGGCGTCAACCGGCGGGGTATCATCGCATCGCACGGGTTCGACCAGTCCTTCGCCGCGCAGGTAATCCAAAACGCGCGGAAGCGCAGCGGGGAGCGCGCCGTCTGCAGCGGCAGTTGCGGCGCAGGCGTTCTCGTCAAAGTGACGCAGCAGCTCCGCGCGCTTTTCCGCAAGGACTTCCTCGTCTTCGGTCTCCAGGTCGAACGCGAGCAGACGATGGCTGTAATCGCGCGTAGCGCCAAGAACCTGACCTCCCGGAACGTCCTTGAATGCCGCCGACACCCGGCGATTCGCGCGCATGCTCCCCGTATCGATGGGCCGCGAAACGTACGGCCGCTCCAGCGTCGAGCGAAACGCGCGCAGAAGAAACACCGCTTCATCGGGCGATCCTTGCGCCTGCTTGAGCGCAAGCGCCGCCAAGCGCGGGGCGTACAGCGACGCCTCGCCCATCACCTGGTCGATCAGGTCAGGAAACGTGCCCTCGATCTGGTCGGTTCCCCACGCTGCCGAAGAGCTGACGCGTTCGAGCTCAAGCAGCTTGAGGCTTTCCTCGATGGCCTTGCCGCCGCCGCGAACCGCAACGTATCCCATCTAGAGCACCCCCTTGGCGTCGAGCTCGCCAACGCACGTCACGCGCGAGCTGCGGGGAACGGCCACCACGTTGCCCGAAGGATCGACCAGCACCATTTCCACGCCGCACGGAAACTCGTCCTCGCGCGCCGCACGGGCTTCGGCCCAACCGATGCGGTCGATGGCAAAGCGGTTCGCATCCCGCACGCCCGGCCCGCGCACCTCGACAGCAAACATCGCCGGCTCAGTGCGCTCGGTCGCAGCGGAAGCCTCCGCGATACGCGTGCAGCCCATGAGCAGGGTGGCTCCTTTTTCCGGGGCCATCAGCGTTCCGCGGCACGACTCCAACACGGCCTCGGCTGCCATGCGCGCATCCGCACGTGCCGGCACGATGACGAAACCGGCGTCGCAAACGGAAGCGCGAGACGCATGCGATTCGCTGGTCACGTACGCGGCCAGGGCATCCGGCTCCACATCGGCCACGGCGAACGTCACCGCCTGATCGACGAACAGCCGCACGATCGACTCAAGCGCCGGATCCAGAGCCGTCGGGCGCGCAGGATTGTCGGGCGCGGCCTCGACGCGATGAACGGTACCCGGGTACGCGAACGCGTCCAGCACGCTGCGAAACGTCCGCTGCATACGATGCAGATCCGCATCCTCCCTGATCATCATGCTTCTACCTCCATGGTCGAGAAATCCACGCGCGTGGCGTCGACGCGGCGCGCATCGGCTGCGTCTCGCTCGGCAATGCGAGCAAGCTCATCGACAAGCCAAGGCTCCCAGCGCTGCGCGCGGGCCGCTCCCACTTCCCCGGAAAACGCCGCGTCCACCACGGCCAGCTCGTAAGCGCGACAGCGATCGCTTCCCAGGACCAACCCCAGGCCAACAGCGTTCCCCATGCGCACGCGGCACGACGTTGCCAGCGCTTCGCCCAGGTAGAACAGGGTTCCTTGCGCCGTCTCGCGCACCTGCATCATCACCAGCTCTTCGCGAGGATCGTCGAGCACGACGATGGCACCCGGCGCCGCATCGCGCTCGATTTCGCACACGATAGCCCGCGCCAGCGCAGGGTCGCCCTCCACGAGAGCGCGCGTGCGTTCGTATCGCTTCAAAGTCACAGCATTCCTTTCATCACAAGTTGAATCTCAACCACCACGAACCCAGCGCAGGCGAAGTTCACCGCTGCACGATATAGCGCTTCCGCAGCTTCGTAGCCGCCACTTCCAGCACCACCGCCACCGCCAAGCACAGGCACACGATCAGCCCCACCTCATGGATGTTGTAGTAGAAGCTTCCCGCCAAGAACAGCTGGTAGCCAATGCCGCCCGCGCCCGCCACGGCCCCCACGGCCACAGCGTTCACAAAGTTGATCTCGAAACGGATGAACGTCCACGAGAGCATTTCGTTCACTTTTTCGGGCACCACGCCCCGAAACACCACCTGCCACCACGAAGCCCCGCTCGCGCGCAGCGCCTCCAGCACGCCGGCGTCCACCTCTTCGAAGCTTTCCGAATACGCTTTCACCAAATACGCCACGCTATGAAACAGCAAGCCGGTGACCGCCGCCTCAGGGCCCAGCCCGATAGCCACCGAGAACACGAGCACCCATAAGATGGTGGGAACGGCGCGGGCCACGCTCATGAACACCTTGATGGCGTTGCTTACGGCTCTGCTTGACAGGTTCGACGCAGCCAGAAGGCCCAGCACGAACGCGATCACCGCGCCGATGAACGTCGTAAGCAGCGCCAAGGCCAACGACACGAACAGCCCCTCCATCACGTCAGGCAGCGTGAAGTGCCCGCCAAGCCCCGGCTGCAGCATCATCATGAAGAAATCCTCGACAGCGGCAGCCATTGCAGCGAAGAACGAGACCTTACCGTAGTCCATGGTTACCAGGGCGTACACGGTCACGACGGCCAGAACGCCCAGAACCGTGTACAGGGCTTTGTTCGAAGCGCTGGCCACATGGGTCTTGATCTTGCCCGAACGCGTAACGCGCGCACCGGCCACCGCAGCCGAAGCCCCGCCTCCGAAGCTCCCGTCAACCGAGGCGGCAGCCCCGGCTCCAACGCCCCGCATGTCGGCAGAAGCCCCGTGCACGTAGCCTGCGTCCTCCGCAATGGACGAGGCCATCGCCTCCGCAGCCACCTTGTCGGCGTTGCGCATCATATAATCTTCCTCCTCACGTAGTTCGACGTGAGCTCGCACGCCACAACCGCCAGAATGATCGCCAGGATCACCAACCCGGCAACGTCGTAGCGAAAGCTCTTGTAGTACACGTCGAACACGAAGCCGATGCCCGTTCCCGTCAAAAGGCCGATGAGCGTGGCATCGCGAATGTTCGTCTCGATCATGTACAGCACCCAGCTGACAACCGACGTGATGCTCATGGGAATGACGGCCTGCGCCACGATCTGCCCGTAGCTGGCCCCCGCGGCGCGCAACGCCTCCACGGGACCAGAGCCCATCTCGTCGATGCTTTCCAAAAAGCACCTTGTCAAATAGCCGAAGCTGGTCAAGAACAGCGCGAAGAAACCCGTGAACTCGCTTTGCTTGAACGAGAACAGCAAGATGAACGCCCAGGCAACCACCGGAATATTGCGAAACAGCGACGCGATAGCCCTCACCGCAAGGGGAATCGGACCGCCCACCCCCACCGATCGAGAGCCCAAAACCGCGCATACGTACGCCAGGATCGCCGCCGTGCAACTCGACGCGATCGAGGCCAGCACGGTCGATGCCAAAGCGGGCAGAATGGTGCCCAGCTTCTGAAGGGACGAGACCGACGGAACGAACTGCGTGGCCATCCATACGAACCCGCCCGGAACGTCAAGCACCGCCTGGATGAAATCGAATCCGACGTAGGTGCCTGACAGCGCGCCCAACGCAAGAAACACTGCAGCGGCCGCAACAAGGGATGCGGTGCGTCGCAGGAAGAAGGACCCGTCGTACTGACCCCGCGGAACAGCACGATGACCGCGTAATTTTGCGCGCACGGCCGCACCGGGCGCACGTCTGATAGCGCGATCGATCATGCAGCCTCTCCCGTCGACTCGTCGGACAAGGGCTGCGCCTTTCCACCCGCACGCGACGCTTCGCCGCGGCCGGATTCGTCGTCTTCGCCTGAATCGTAAATGTCGGCAATGATCTCTTCGGTCAGATCGGCAGGGGAGCCATCGAACACCAGCTGGCCTTTCTTGAGGGCCACGATGCGATCGGAGAACTCGCACGCGAAATCCACCTGGTGCAGGTTGACCAGGCAGGCAACGCCCAGCTCGTCAGCAGCCCAACGCAAGTGCTCCATCACGGTGCGAGAAGACTTCGGATCCAGGCTGGCAATGGGCTCGTCAGCCAGCATGAGCAGCGGATCCTGCACCAGCGCACGGGCAATGCCCACGCGCTGCTTCTGTCCGCCGGACAGTTGATCGGTGCGCGTATAAGCGAAATCCGCCAAGCCCACCTGGTCGAGAATCTCGAACGCACGGCGCTTCTCTTCCTCGCTGAACAGGCCCAGCATGCCCGCAAGCGTAGACTTGTAGCCCAAACGGCCCTGCAACACGTTCTCGATGGCGGTTGCGCGGTACACCAAGTTGTAATGCTGGAACACCATCGCAATACGACGGCGGCACGCGCGAAGCTCGCGACCTCGCACGCCCGTCACGTCCCGACCGTCGAACAGGACCGAACCTTGCGTAGGGTCGATCAGCCGGTTCACGCATCGCAGCAGCGTGGACTTGCCCGCGCCCGAGCATCCGATGATGCTGACGAACTCTCCCGGAGCCAGGGAAAGCGACACCCCGTCGAGCGCCTTCGACCAACCGTCGTAGCTCTTCGTCACGCCGCGCAGATCAAGCAGGTTGTCGGATCGATGCTTCGCCTGCGCAGGCGAAGCGCCCGCCGATGCGGGCGCCCCCGGCGCAACGGATACGCGCGCGTCAAGCATTACTCCGCCCCGCCCAGTTTGCGAATCGGCTCGTACCACGCATCGTCGGTCTTGACGAATCGGGTCTTCTCAGATTCCTTCTTGAACAGGCCCTTTGCGCTCTTGTCTTCAGGATCGATGAAGATCTGCTTGTTGCCGGCAACCGCATCGGAGCAGAAGTGCTCGACGATTTTCGTGCGATCTTCATCAGAGATCGCCTCTTCGTTGAAGCAGATGGGCGAGTTCAAAACCGGCGTGAGCGCGATGATGGTGAAGCTTTTCCCGCGCACCGTGTCCATGGGGGCCTCGGCGTTGTCCTTCGCCTTGTATACGGCACCGATGCTGTTGGGCTCGCCGGACACGAGGTCAAGGTACATGTCCACGTCAACGTCGTCAAACGCCGCCGCCTCGGCGTCGCCCGAAAGCAAGTTCACCACCGAGCCCACGTGCGAGTTGCCGAACAGCACTTCACTGAAGAACTTGCCGGCCTCCAGCAGCTGGTCGGAGCTGTCCAACCCGAACTCTTTCACGATGCCGCTCGACGGAACCTTGAAGCCCGAAGTGGACGTGGCCGACACGAACGAGAAGGACTTGCCCTTGATGCCCTCGATCGAATAACCGCTTCCTTTCTTGTACTGCTCGGCGTCTTCGGTGCGCACGCAAATGCGGCTGTAGTAGCAAGCCCCTTCAAGGCCGCCGTCCTTGTCGCTGTTGGTGAACGCAGCCTGCACCTTGGGGTTCTTCTTGTTGGCCTGCACGTAACCTTCGGGGCCCAAAAGGGCCATTTGAGCCTTGCCCGAAGCGATGGACTCGATGGCCACGTTGTAATCCGTGGTGGTGAGCAGCTTCGCTTCGCGCCCGCACGCTGCCGTGATGGCCGCGCCGATAGCCTCGCGCGAGGAGGTCATGTCGGCCGAAGAGTTGTCAGGAAGCCATACCATCGTGATAGGTTCAGCGGAGGACCCGCCGTCGGTCTGCGACTCGGAGGAGCCCGCAGCCGCGCCGCTTCCGCCAGCCGTGCAGCCCGTCATCGCGCCGAACATGCCCGCCATCGCAAGCGCAGCACCGCCCACTACGAACTGGCGCCTGCTCAGAAACCCTTCTGCCATGCTTTCTTCCTTTCGCGATTCCGACACGCACGTGTCGGATGGTTTCGTTGTTGCGCGCATCGGATCTCCGGTGCGCGCAATCAATCGTACGGAAGGCAGGTAAAAGACACTTCAGGCGCAGGTAAAGAAGCTCCCAAGTTCAAGCAAGGAAGCTGTCAGATCCGGGCAAAGGACCCGTAAAGAAACCTGCGGAAAAGGCGAGCGAGCCTCCCATGCCGAGCAGGGTTCCGCGCCAAGCGGGGTCCCCACATCAAGCAGGCGTCCCGCGACAAGTGGCGCTTCCCGCATCAAGCGGAGCCCTGCGCCAAGTGGCGCTTCCCCACATCAAGCGGGCGTCGCTCTCCTCCCAGAAGCGACTCTCGCGCCAACGCCGAGCCGCCGCCGATATTCGCGCAGAAAGCGAGGATCTTGGCACAAAATCGCGGGTCTGCGCTGCCCCGCCGACCTATCGGCCGCAGCCGTTTTGAGCGCCTGCATCAACAGGCCAGCTCATCGAAGCGCGGTAAATTTTACGGGTGTCGAAGACGATCGCTGGGCAACGCAGACCCGCGATTTTGTGCCAAATCTTGCGCCCGATCCAGAAAAACACGCGAAGCCCTCAGCGCAGCACGGCCTCGCGCAAGCGGTAATGCGCCCGCGTGAACTCGGGATCCTTGAACCGCAGTCTCTTGCCCGTCATTTGGGCAATCAGCACAGCGATTTTGAACAAAGCTTCTCCACTGGAAATCTGGCCGTTAGTCACCGTTATCACGGTCATCCCCATAGACACCAACGTGTTGCGGCGCTTTGAATCGCGCGAAATATGCTGGGCGCCCGTATGACATTCGTCGGAATCGTATTCGACGCATACGTTAACCCGCGGCCAGCACAAATCGCAAACGCAGTACCCCTGAGACGCACTGCGACGAAATCGCATAGGAACGTCGATACGATAGTTGAGGAAGGGTTTCTCGATGCCGTAGCCTCCCAAGCGATACGGCAAGCACAACAGCAGGTAGAGAGCCGATTCCCGAGGAGACGCCGAACCGTCGTTCATGTAAAGCAACGCCTGGGCGGCTTTTTTCCGGCCCCGCACTCCAGCAGCGCTTTCGACAAACGCCTTCAACTTGGAAACGCAGGTAAGCGGGGGCAGGTTGTATTCCGTGCCGCCCTCTTTGCGCTGAGCGTAGGTGCCGCACAGCTCCATGCCTTGATACACAAGCTCCTCCAAAGAAAGGTCGCTTGCCATCAGAAGAAATAGAAATTCCGGCGAAGGGGCCAGCACGCCATTCCCCACCTGCACAAACGAGCCCTTCGGAAGCGAACCGCTCCACAGCCGTCCCGTCAACAGCGAAGAACGCGGACGCGCGGAAGGGCGGGATACCAGCACCTCGAAAGGCGGATGACATTCGGAAGGCAGTTGAACGCCATCCGGCAAAACCGGTCGCTCGCCTTTTTCCAACGTGCGCTCGGCGCGCGAAGTCGCATCGCGGCGAGCGGAGGCGTTTCGAAAAAGCAGGCTCCGATCGCTGCGCCAAAACTGCAAGGCAGTTCTATGACTTATTAAGATATACATGTAGAAAGCATATCATTTTACAAAGCGCTCTGCCGAGCACGTTGCCTGGCGCGAAATCGCGGGTCTGCGCTGCTCAACCAGCCCATCGGCCGCAGCCGTTTTGAGCGCCTGCATCAACAGGCCAGCTCATCGAAATGCGGTAAATTCGACGGGTATCGAAGACGATCGCCGGAAAGCGCAGACCCGCGATTTCGTACCAAGTGCAGGAGGCGCACGAGTCTCGCCCAGCAAAACGCATCCGGGTCCGCCGCGGCCCTGCGACCGAAAGACTCGGCGCATCCCCTACTCGAAGTGGTCCACGGCAACCTCAAGCTGACGAACGATGTCGATGCCCTGCGGGCACATGGCTTCGCACGCGCCGCAGGCAATGCACTTCGAAGCCGGCCCAGGAGCTGCCTGCCAGGAATACAAGCCCTTCGCGAAATCGCGATTCTCGGTCATAAGCTCCAGGTTCAAAAGGCTTAAGATCTCGGGGATAACCACGTGCTCCGGGCAGCCCTTGACGCAGTACCGGCAATTGGTGCAGGGAATGGACGCCAGATTGGACAAAATGCTCCGCGCCGTCTCCAGCGCCGCGCGCTCATCAGGCGAGAACGGCTTGTTGCCGCGATGCTCTTCCACGTTTTGCCGAACCTGATCTGGGGAGGACATCCCCGACAGCACCGTCAACACGTTCGGAAGGTTGTAGCAGAATCGGTACGCCCACGAAGCCAAGCTCAACTCCGGGCGACACGTCAGCAAGGGCTCCGCAACGCGCGGGGGCAGGTCGGCCAGGCGCCCACCGCGAGCGGGCTCCATGATCACCACGGGTACGTCGTGCTTTTCGGCAACCTCCATGCATCGGCGCGCTTCCACAACCGGATCGTCCCAATCCAGGTAGTTCACTTGCAGCTGAACGAAATCGGCATCAGGGTGCGCCCGCAGCAAGGCATCGAGCGCGTCGGGGCCGTCATGCATGGAAAATCCCCAATTCCGAATGCGCCCCGCCGCCTTTTCGCGCCTGGCAAAATCCCACATGTCATACGCGTCGAAGGTGGCGGTCCGAGCGCCGCCCACGTTATGCAACAGGTAAAAGTCAACGTAATCGACGCCCAAACGCTCAAGGGAGGTTCCCAGGTTGCTTTGAGCCGTCTGGGCATCCGGAGCCGCCCAGGCCAAGCACTTCGTGGCGATAGTGAACGAATCGCGAGGATAGCGCCGCACCAGCGCCTCCCGCAAAGCCGTTTCGGAAGCGCCCTCATGGTAGACGAACGCGGTGTCGAAGTACGTGCCGCCTCCCGCAATGAACGCGTCCACCATCTCTTTGAACTGCTCAAGGTCGATGCTCTTCTGGTCCTGAGGGTCCAGCAAAGGCAGGCGCATGCAGCCGAAACCGAGCTTCGACGTATTCTGGAATTCTGGTTTCACGAACGCTCCTTCTTGCTTTCCTGTATTCGGTGACAAGAAAAATCATACCTATTGGAGCAGGCTCCAAGTCAAGAAGTTTCCGTACGCGAAAAAAAGATCGTGCCGAGCCTGCATCCCACAGCAACGCTACGCGCGCGAACCGGAACCGGCAAGGCAATCGAACAGGTACTGGAATTCCTGCTCGAAAATGCTGTTGCGTAGCCGTATGAAGGCTATGTCATGCTCCACGGAGAAGCCTTCCAGCTCGATGGCGCGCAGCGTTCCTTCGCGCAGCTCCCGCTCAACCGCAGCCTCGTACAGAAACGCGATCCCCATATCCCGCTGCACGAATACCTTGATAATATCGAGACTCTCCACCACGCTCACCTGGCTGAAACCATCGACGGAAAGGTTGCGGGCGGCCAGCGCATGCTCGAGCACAGCGCGCGTGCCCGAGCCCCGCTCGCGCACCAGCACATGTTCGCCAAACAGGTCCTCCACCCGCCCCGGATCCTGACTGAAATGATGATCCGGCGCGCATACGCACACGAACCGCTCGCTTCGGTAGACGTTCCAAGCGTAAGCGCTCTTATCGAAGAACCCCTCCACGAACGCGCAATCTATTTTGCCCATTCCCAAAAGCTCAAGCAGTTCCGCCGTGCCGCCGGACCGCACGGTAACCCGGTACCGCGGGTGCTCGACCAAGAAGTCAGCAAGTGGCGCCGCAACCAAATACTCGCCCGCCGTCAGCGTCATGCCCACAACCAGATCGACGCGCGACCCGGCAACGGCCTCGGCAACGCGATCGCGCAGCAACGCCTCGTCATGGGCCATGGTGGACAGGGCGTCGCGCAGCATACGCCCCGCAGCGGTAAGCGCAAGCTTCTTGTTGCGGTAATCGAACAAAGAGGCACCGTACGCTTTTTCCAGGTACGCAATATGCTGCGACACCGCCGGCTGCGTCACGTTAAGCTCTTCGGCGGCGCGCGTGTAGTTCATCGTGCGGCACACCGTTAAAAACGTTGCTACGCGAAAGTCCTGCATACGAGCCTCCACCCTTCATCGAGCATCGTGCTTTTCGCCAATACCATAACAGTACCTTATTACTGCATAAATATATATTAGTTTCCTTTGTTGTTACGGTATGGAAGAATACGCCAAAGGCGCCTTCGGTCAGGAAGCTGCGCGTTTCGCGTGAATCATCGCGAGATCACCTACAACAAGATTATTCTCGTTTACGATAAGCTCAACAGAAAGGCGAGCCGTGCTCAACGTCATACAAAAAGTGCCCATCCCCACCGCTGGCGTCGCGCTCGGCCTGGCAGCGCTGGGCAATCTACTGCAACCGTACACCGAAGCGATCCATGTCGTTTGCGGCGCGCTCGCGTTTGCCCTCATTGCTTTGCTCGCTGCGAAAATCGTCCTGTTCCCCAACATGATTCGCGACGACCTGCATAATTCCATTCTGGCAAGCGTCAGCGCAACGCTGTTCATGACCCTTATGCAGCTGGCCGTTTACCTGGCGCCCGCCGCCTACGAACTCGCCTTCGCCATCTGGGCCGCCGCCGTCATCTCGCACTTGGCCCTTATGGGATGGTTCACCGCACGGTTCATCGCCCATTTCAAACTGCACGAGGTGTTCCCCACCTACTTTATCTGCTACGTGGGAATCGTCGTGGCCTCGGTCACGTCACCTACATTTGCAATGACGGGTGCCGGTCACATGTTGTTCTGGTTCGGATTCGCCTGTTACCTGGTGCTGCTTGCGCTGGTGACCTACCGCTACGCCAAGCATGAAATTCCCGAGGCAGCGCGCCCGCTGTTCTGCATCTACACGGCGCCCATGAGCCTGTCGCTTGTAGGGTACCTGGCAACCGCAGCCGACCCCAACCCCCTGTTCGTAGCCGCGATGCTGGTGCTGGCGCAAGCCCTGTTCGTCCTGGTGCTGTCGAAACTGCCCCGCCTTCTGCGCCTTCGGTTCTACCCAAGCTACGCCGCCATGACGTTTCCGTTTGTGATCACGGCAACGGCGCTGGGGAAGGCCCTGTTCTTCTTCCGAGCAAGCGGCGTCGCCCTGCCCGAAGCGCTCGACCTGCTGTTCGTTGCGGAAACGGCCATTGCGATTGTCATGGTGGCGTACGTTTTCAGCCACTACGTTCGCTTCTTCGTGCGCCGCATCGAGCAGCCGCAAAGCGCCGCCGTGCTGCAAGAGAACCAGCAAATCGCCCGCTTCTCGGAGAACTTCGACAACTAGCCGACCTCCGACCTCCGACCTCCGAAGGATCGAAGAGGGCCGTATGCATGCTGCGCGCAAACGCGTCGCAGGCGCAAACGGCCCTCTTCTCTTGCCGTTTGCCGTTTGCCGCTTAACGCGACAAGCAGCTACTTGCCCATCTCCAGGCTGCGAGCGAGCACCTGCATGCGGGCCTCGACATCCTCGATAATCCGGCTGCAATCCTTCAACTCGGCATACGAGTCAAGCCCCTCCACCTCGCGCACCGCCTTGTACTTGAGATCATGCTCGAGGCTGGCCCAGAAATCCATGGCGATCGTGCGCAGCTGCACTTCCACGGGAATGAACTCTTTCTTGTCAAGGAAGTACACGGGAATTCGCACGATCACGTGCAAACTGCGGTATCCGTTGGGCTTCGGACTTGCAATGTAGTCCTTCACCGTGACGATGGACAGGTCGTCTTGTTTCTGAAGCAGCTCCAGCAGGTTGTATACGTCGTGGATGTACGAGCAGATCACCCGCACGCCCGCGATGTCCATGATGTAGCGTTCCATGTTCTCGAGCGTGGGCTCTTTTCCGTAACGCTCCAGCTTCTCGAAAATGCTCGCGGGCTTCTTGATGCGCGATTCGATGTGGTGAATGGGATTGCGATTCTTCTTGAGGTTGAGATCCTGGTCCAAAATCTCGAACCGCACCTGCATTTCACGCATAGCAGCCTGGTACTTCTGAATGATCTCGCGCGTTTTCGCCTCAGCCTCGCGCAGGCGCCACAGGTCGTCCATGGGCCCGCGCAAATCATCGGTCGAACGAAACGCCGGCCGGATCCCTCCTTCTTCCACGGACCCGTTCTGATCAGCCCGTTCACCCGAAAACAAGGGTTCGTCTTTCACGCCGAACGCCACCTCCATGACAATGCTCCTTACAACAGTACGCGGTAAAGGTCGTATGATAGCCTACATCGAAGGGCTCGCACCGGCTAACGCAGCCTTTGCTTCTTCCCACAGCGCTTCAAGCTCATCGGCGGAAAAGTCCTCGATGCGGCGGCCCTGCGCCCATGCCGCGCCCTCCATGAACGACCACCGAGCGCGGAACTTCGCGCAGGTTGCACGCAAGGCCCCTTCGCCGTCCACGCCCATGCGGCGCGCTACGTTCACCAGGCTGAACAGCACGTCGCCGAACTCGAGCTCGACGGCTGCGGCCAATTGCGCAGCGCGGGGGTCGGCCGCGCTCGCATCGATCTTCCCGTTCGAAGCCTTGGGGGCTGCCGCGTACGCCTCGCGAAGCTCGGCCACCTCTTCGTCCACCTTGGCCCACACGTCCTCAAGGGTTTTCCATTCGAATCCAGCCGAAGCTGCTTTGCGCGAAATCTTCTGAGCCTGCATAAGCGCGGGGAAGCTGGTGGGGACGCCGTCCAGAAGCCCCGAAGGACGAGCGCCGTCGGCTTGCGCGCTTTCGTCCGCCGTTCCTTTTTCGGAAAGCTTCACCTGATCCCACAAATCCAAGACCTCGCCCGCATTGGCGGCCTGGCTCTCCCCGAACACATGCGGATGGCGGCGCACCATTTTCGCATTAACGTCGGAGCATACGTCGTTGATGTCGAACGACCCCGCGTCGGAGGCTATCTGGCTTTGCAGTACCACCTGCAGCAAGACGTCGCCCAGCTCTTCTCGCAGGTGGGAGTTGTCTCCGGCCTCGATAGCATCGACCGCTTCATAGGCTTCCTCGATCATGTTGTGCGCGATGCTCTGATGAGTTTGCTCGCGATCCCACGGGCAGCCATCGGGCGCGCGCAAGGCAGCGATAGTGGCAACGAACTGGTCAAACGACGGATGCTCGATCGGATGGGCGGCAATGTCAAGCGCGGATTCGCGACGGGATACGGTCATGGGACGGTCCTTTCTGCTGTTCTTCTGCCCAGCAGTATACCCCTCGCCGTCAAAACGAAACCAACGATGC
>NZ_DBFOSR010000003.1:0-23935 GCF_048427265.1 Paraeggerthella sp. | reverse complement strand
GGGTAAGAAAATAATGATTTCTCTTACCGATCATAATGTGATTAATGGGGAAGCTTATAAAGAGGTATTGTCGAAATGTGACTCTGACCTTGTTTTGATCGTCGGCGTCGAACTACATGTATCCTCTAACGGCTCTAGGCCTTACCATGCCCATGCATACTTTGATGCCTCTCCATCTGATGAGGGATTTATAAATAGAATTAATCGCATCCTCGATTCGCTGTATCCCAATAAGCTTCCTGGGAAAGACGACCAGATTCCTACTTTGTCCCAGATCTTAAACGAGCTGCGTAAAGAAGAGTTCCTCTTCCTTCCTCATGGAGGACAATCTCACAGCACATTCGACAATGCGGTAGGCGAAGATGAACTGTGCGATGACCTAATAATGAGAAGCGTTTATTACAACACCTTCGACGGCTTTACGGCTCGCTCTAGCTCGAACGTCGAAAATACGGTAACCTATTTCAAAAAATCGGAATCGCGCAGTTCACAAACCTTTTGACAGGATCTGACAACTACACTCCATCGGAATATCCGACTCCCAAAGCTGCGAAAGCTGACGCTTTTACACCAACATGGATTTATGCCGATCCGAGCTTTAATGGCCTGAGATTGGCATTGTCTGAGGAGTCTCGCCTGCGGTACGGTAATGTGCCTCCGGACATATACTCGACCCTTGTACCGTCGATCGAAAGGGCGCAACTCAAAAGCAAAAACATTGATTTAGACATATCTCTTTCCGCAGGCCTTAACGTTGTAATTGGTGGCTCATCTACGGGTAAAACTCTTCTTCTGGAAGCGATTGCTAGAACCACGAACGCCATCACGGATGAAGATAGGCACGAATGTTACGATAAGTTTGGGGTTGACGATATCGTACTTGATCGTAACGACAGCACAATCCCATATTATATTAATCAGAGTTATATTTCTAAAGTCGTAGACAAATCTGTTGACCATGAAACCATCGAGAGTATTCAGATACTAAAAGATGTGTTCCCTCAGGATCAGGATGCCTCGGATGGACTTGATGCCGATTTCGAGACGGTCAGAGCATTGGTGTCGAAATTGTTTGCCGCAGCAGAAAAGGTGCAGAATGCGGAATTAGCGCTCGGGCGACTTCGAACGCCCGAAGACCTTATTCTGAGCCAATCGCTAGACAGCAATCCTATAACCCTTATGCGGCTTGAACATGAACTTGAAGAGAAGCTTTCTTGGAAACCGCAAGTTGAGACGAAGTTAGAAAACGCGCTGTCCGAGGCGGAAGCCTTATTCGAGACTAATCCTTTACTTGAGTCTTTCAAGCGCGAGGCGGATTTGGTGAGGATTGCCATAGCCGAAGGCAAAAGGATCACCAAACTCAGTAGCGAAGTAAATTCTGTATTGAAAGATTTCGAGGAGCTATACTCCGCTACCGGGGAGTCAATGAAGCAGTCTGATAAACAGAAGAAAGATGACTTCAAATCTGTATTGAAGTCAATAACCGAACTGCGCGATGGACTAATTGATTTTGATTCCACGAAGGCTCGGCTGGTTAAACTGAATTTTCAAGCGACGCCGCGCACTGAGGAGCTTGCCGGTCATCACTTGAGTGTAATCTATTCATTCAGGATGTCTCCAGACGTTCTTCTCGCGGCGATCAACAGTGTGTTGAATAGCGATCACCGTTTCGACCGTTTTGAGGACGTTGCTGCAGAGAATTTGACAATTCGTAAGACCGACGGCAGAAAAAAGATAAAATCTATGTCCTCCTTTTCGAATGCCGTTACCGCAGCGCTTGAAAAAGAGAAAAAACGCACGTTCAGTATTATTACGGCAAATGGCGTAGACTGGGCCTTGTTGAGCGAGGGAAGAAAGACGGCGGTACTTCTCGACTTGATATTGAGCTTCAAAGGAAACACTGCGCCTTTGCTTATCGACCAGCCTGAAGACAACCTCGCATCCGATTACATTAACGGTGGACTATCGGGCGCGATCCGCGGAAGCAAAGCTACGAGGCAGACGATTGTGGTGACACATAACGCGACCATTCCAATGATGGCAGATGCTCAAACCGTTGTGCTTTGTCGTAGTGAAGGTGGCAAATTGATCGTTAGGTCGGCACCCCTGGAGGGAGTCATCGAAGGGAAGCGCGCATTGGATTGGATTGCGGATATCACTGATGGAGGAAAGCAATCTGTCCAGAAAAGGTTTAGGAAATACAACTTTAGAAAATTTGGTGATTAAAATGACTGTTAAACTTGATTTTTCTCGTTCGACTGATGGAAACTCTAGCGTAAAAATGACTTTAGGAGAGAACGAGCCGAAGGACTTCGAATACATCGCCTTCGTGAAGTATCTTTTCCATAATCAAGACGAACAACTCTTTATTTCGACGGACGATACCTATCTGCCCGAGCAAAAGCAGCAGCTTCAGAATATGGTTGGCAAAATCGAAGAAAAGGTAAAGGGTTTGACTCCTTCCACGACTGAAAACGGGGTAATTTAAGAATAGATTTTTTAGGATTCGGAGCTATTTTTTTAACCGTGAGTACATAGGCGCCGCGTTAGTCATATGCAGACTATGTTGCAGCCTTGCAAGCAGAAGGGCGCATCACCATTTTAGTTACTAAAGTAATTGTGATGGTATACGTACCTTTTGGGAGAGCATCACGTTCGCAACGTGGGGGTCGTGGGTTCGAACCCCTTCATCTCCACCACGGAATTTTGATCGGGGCGAGCCCAATGGCTTCGCCCCGATTTTTTCTCTTTCCGCATAGTGGGGAATCGTCGGCTTTCGGCTTAATTAAGGATTCCCGCTTTTAAGCTTTTTTCAGTCGGTCCAGGATGTCTTCCACCATTTTGGCATCTTGGATTTTCGTTATAGCGAAGCACTTCCTGCCGGCGTCCTTGAGCGATGCCCCGATGTGATATCCGATTGAATCGTCGATAATCAAGAATCGGTCGTGGAAGGCCCGAGTGTGGTGCACTTTCAATGCGGGATACTGAAAGTTGAACGTGTCGATGTCGGTTTGCGTCAACCTTGTATTGGGCAACGTATGGATGGTCACAGTCGCCCCCGTCGCTTTCTTAGCCAAGATGTTGAGCGTCGAAACGTCGACATAGCTGTCTATGAGCACGATCTTGTACTGGGCTTTCTGAATGAGTTCGACCAGAAGACTGAAAGCATCGAATAACTGACCATCGAAGAAAGCTTTCTGGGTTGTCTCAGGCGCGCTATCTATACAGGCAAAAACCTGGTCGAGCTTTTTGTCGGTCTCCTTCTGATATTCAAGCTGCCTCAGTTCTACTTGTCCGATACGTTCGAAAAGAGCCGCATTGTTTGCGAGGAATCGACGGGTCTCCACAAAGGCGTCCATGATGCGAATGCTCGTCTCGACTGCGATGTCGCTACGGAGAACTGCAGAAAGCATCGCGATCCCTTGTTCGGTGAACACATATGGAAGATAGCGCCTTCCTCCTCTTCCGTTTGAGGTCACAGTTTGTGACCTCAAACGTTCGTACTCTTCTGAGGTAAGCCGGAATCGGAATCTCTCGGGAAAGCGGTTTTCGTTACGCCTCACTGCTTGATTGAAAACCTTGGTTTCCACGTCATACAGCATTGCCAGATCACTATCTAGCATGACCTGCTGGTTTCGCATAACGTAGATGAGGCTCTTGACATCGATGGGGTCGAATGAAGTCAAAGCGATATCGTTGGTCGCTTTAGTTCCGCTGCTCATCTCAACGCCGTCGTTTTCCAAGGCCGTTCCTTTCAGAAGCCGGTAAAACGAGTATGCCTAAAAACAACAGCGCAATCAAGAGTGCCTCGAGCCCCTTCTTGTTCGAGGGATATGGTGGGTCGTTTTCAAGTCAAAGAACGAATTACCAATTAAGTTACTGAATTTTGATGATGCACGTACCTTCCGGGAGAGCATCACGTTCGCAACGTGGGGGTCGCGGGTTCGAATCCCATCATCTCCACCACGGAAACTTGATCGGGGCGAGGTCAACGGCTTCGCCCCGATTTTCGTACGGAGCACCTTTTGTCCGAAAGGCCCAGTTGCTGGAATGTCGCCCAAAATAAACAAGCTAAGGACTCGGCGCTGCTTTAGCAGCAAATCAAGTGCGAGTGCATACTCACCCGCAGCATAACCACGTCGCATGCGGCTCGACCGATACGACGCCCGTCGCCTTAGCTTCTCTTCTGCTCGTACATCCTGGAATCAGCCAGTTGAAGGACTTCTTCGAAGCTCGATCCTTCGGTCGGGAAGGTGGCGTAGCCGAAACTCAAGGCAATCGGCAATTCAGTCTGCCCGATGTCGACGCGTTCGCTGTTCAGGCTTTCCAGCTTGGAGCAGAACGCGCGAATCCCGTTTTCACCGGACACGCCTCGAAGCACGATCGCAAGCTCGTCTCCGCCCAGTCGGATAGCCAGATCGTCGCTGCGTATCATCGACTGTATCCTGTCGGCAACGCTGATCAGCAACCTGTCGCCGGCATCGTGGCCGTAGGTGTCGTTGATATCCTTGAAGTTGTCGAGGTCCAAGTAGAAAATCGTGTACGAATCGGAACCCTTGGTCGCCGAAGCCTCGAATTGCTTGAGCATGCTCCTGTTTCCCAGCCCGGTCAGGTTGTCGACGCATGCCTCGTTGCGCACGCGCTCAAGCTCGTCTTCCTTTTTCCTCAAGTACCTGAATCGCATGATGGACATGATCAGGCCCGATAGGAACACGGTCAAAACGATGGCGCCTTCCAAGCTGTCCGGACGCTTTTCGATGTCAAGCTGCCAAAATCCGTTCGCCAGGGGAATCTTGACGGACACGGCGCCGCGCCCCGTATAGTTGCTGCTGGCCTCCATGAGCGTCTTTTCTCCTCCATTGACCGTGGCGCTCAACTCGTACTCGCATCCCAGCATGTCGACCGTTTCCAGGTCGATGGTTTCAAGCACGCTCCGAGTGTCCATCACAAGAGACACCATGCCCCAGAACTCTTCCGTTCCGTTTTCGTCCGGCAGAAACACCGCCTTTCGCAAAATCAACCCCGACCCCCCTTGGGTAAGCTCGTAGGGTCCGGATAGCACGGGCTCGCGGGTTTCCAGAGCGATCTCCGCTTCTTTTTTGCGCTCGGGCATTTCGAAAATGTTGTCTCCGATAGCGCTTTCGTTCCTTTCGCGAGGGAATACGTGCTCGACGATGCCATGGGGGAGAAACGAGATATTGCGCACTTCTGGCTGACGGGCTATGGGGTCGAGCAGGATTTCCAGTTCGTCGTCGGAAAGCGTATCGTAGCCGGATTCCACTACGGCTTCCGCAAGCTCGATCCCCAGGTAGGCTTGGCCAAGGGTACTCTCTATGCGGCCGCTGCCAAATTGCAGGAACGTTCCCAGGTCGCCCTGGTCCCTGTTTAGGAATCCGAGGGACAAGATAAGCACGACCAAGATGTCGATGGCCAGCATGGCAACCAGCGAAGCTGTCGAGTTTCTGATTCCTGCACGCATGGGGCTCCTATAGTTGAAGCAAGGCCCGCTCGGGCGCAAACTCCTTAGACATGAGAAAGATATGCGCGTCACTCATAAGTCCATGATACCGCATAAACGGGTTGCGACATTGAGGATCGAAACCGCATCGGCATGAGGCTGACGCAGCATGTAAGGGTTTTCCCCTAATGCGCAGGGTGAAATCCCCGCAGTTGATCTTGGTATGCTCGCTTTATGTTGAGAAAGCTTGTATATTTTGTGGAGGAGAGATCGTCAGTCAAAGGGAGGAGATTTGTATGACTAAGGTCAAGAAGAACAAACTCGCTCTCTGGACCGCATCGCTATGCGCGTTTGGTATGGTCATGGGGCTGGTTGCATGTGCGCCCCAGGCTGCTACCGACGGCAAAGCGGACCAGAAAGAAGAGAGCAGGACGCAGAAGGTGGAAATGCCCGCTGCAGACGAGTTCGGCGTTGTCGTTGCTGATTCGTGGAAGGACATCTATCCCGATCAGTACAAGACGTACAAGGAAAACGATGCCAATTCGCCGGATTCCGGCAAGCATAACTATCTGGAGCTGTACCCGGCTCTGAACACCATGTACAAAGGTTATGCGTTCGCATTGGGCTACGACGAGGCTTCCAGCCACGTGTATTCGCTGAAGAGCGTGAAGGAGACTCCTCGTACCATCAAGAAAGAGCAGCTTGCCGGCTGTATCACGTGCAAGACGCCGCAGTTCACCGCCATGGTGAACGAAAAGGGCGAGGGCGTCTACAAGGAGAAGTTCAACGACATGATCGGTCAGTTCACCGAGCCGATCAGCTGCTACAACTGCCACGAGAACGATCCGTCTCAGATCAAGTTGACGCATTCGTACTGGGTTGACTCGCTGGGCAACGCCGCCAACGACGACAAGGCTGCCCCGCTGGGCGCCCAGGCGTGCGGCCAGTGCCACAACGAGTACTACTTCGATGGCGAGACCAAGGCCACCACGAACCCGTACACGGGCCTCGAGCAGATGACCCCCGACGCTATTCTGGCGTACTACGACGAGCGCAACTTCAAAGATTGGGAGCATGCTGACACGCTGGCCCCCATGCTGAAGGTGCAGCATCCTGAGTTCGAGACCATCTACGGCGGCAAGCAGACCACGATGGCCAAGAACGGCTACAGCTGCGGCGATTGCCACATGGGCACCGTCGAGGGCGAGAACGGCGAGTACACGTCTCACAACTGGACCAGCCCGCTCGAGAACAAGCAGCTGCTCGAGAACGACTGCAACAGCTGCCACAAGGATCTCAAGAAGCAGGTTGCCGATTGGCAGGCTGAAGAAGAAACTCGCGTGACGGCTATCAGCGAGAAGATCGAGGCTCTGACCAAGGGCATCGCCGAGAAGTACGCTGACGAGATCGCCGCCATGAAGGCTGCCAAGGAAGCAGGCACCGAGGTCCCCGCCGCTTCCGAGGAACTGGCCTCCTTGCAGAAGATTCAGCGCAACGCTCAGTTCTACTGGGATTTCGTGATGGTCGAAAACAGCGAGGGCGCCCATAACCCCACGCTGACGTTCGAAACGCTTGACAAGGCCGAGAAAGCTGTCGACGAGGGGCTTGCGAAACTCGCATAACGCGACAGGGACGTTCTCTCCAACGTTTCTGAGGGCAGGGGAAGGGGGCGCATGCTTCCTTCCCCTGTTCCAGGGGAGCCGGATTTCGGTCGTGCGGGGTTACGCGAGGTTATGCAAAAAATTGAGCGAAAAAAGCCGAATCACACGAAAAATGGGGGCAATCCGGGCTAATTCCCCCCAAATGGGTGATAGGTTTTTTCCCGGTTGACCGGTAGTATGCATGTGGTAAAGTTCTTGTGTTTCCGTTTGGCATCGAAACGATGCTTCCCTAAACGGACGCAGACGGGATGCAAGAGACGAGTATGTTTGAAAGGGGGTTAAAGAGTATGAGCGAAGAGGAAACCAAAGTGGAAGCCGCCACCGAGGCAACTGAGGCTGATAACTCCACGACCAAGGAAGCCGCTCCTAAGAAAAAGGGAAAGAAGTGGCCGATCGTTGTGGGTGTCGTCGCGGTTGTTTTGATTGCAGCCGGTGCCGGCTTCTGGGTTTGGCATGAGCAGCCGAGCTTCTGCAACGCCATTTGCCATACGCCGATGGATCAGTACAACGCTACGTACGACCAGGAGCCGAACACGGCAGGCGTTGACAAGTGGGGCAACGAAGTGAAGAACACCAGTTCTATGCTGTGCGTGTCGCACAAGATGCCGACCGATCAGGGCGGCGCTGGCGCAACGTGCATGAGCTGCCACATTCCGACTATGTCGGAGCAGATGTCCGAAGGCATCAACTGGGTTACCGGCAACTACGTGTATCCGCTTGAGGAGCGCACGGGCGCCGATCTGGTTGAGGCTCGCGGTCTTGAGGCTGACCAGTTCTGCCTGAACGAGAGCTGCCACAACCTGACGCGCGACGATCTGGTGAAGGCTACGAGCGGCATGGAGTTCAACCCGCACGTGCCGCAGCATGGCGAGATCGAGTGCACCGAGTGCCATAAGGCACACCGTGCGTCGGTGATGTACTGCACGTCGTGCCACAGCGAGGCCGAGGTGCCCGAGGGCTGGCTGACGGTCGCTGAGGCGAAGAAGCTCCAGACGGCGTAAAGCTTTGCTTCGTACGCTCGCGTTTCGAGCGAACAATTGAATAGCACGAGGGAGCCCGCCTTAAGCGCAATGCGCTTGGACGGGCTCCTTTTGTCAAAGGTCCGAAGAACGAAATGGCTGGTCGCGGCACGTGCGAAGTACGCTTCGCATCGCGAGCGCACACGCCGTGGACGGTTCGCATGGCAAGCTCTTGGATTTTGCCATGGCGCTCTTCGGAACTTTGAGACATTGCAGAAAACAGTACGGGAAACAGCATGAGGAGGCGAGCGTGAACGCGAAAACGAAACGTCGTATGGTCGTGGTGACGGGGATTATCGTTATGGTGCTGGTCGTGGTCTTGGCCGTGGTCGGGGGATCGAGCTCTGCCAAGAGCGTTTCGATTGCAGAAGCTGCAACCGGGGGATACGCTGACCAGAAGATCCAGGTGAGCGGCAACGTGGTGGAGAATTCTTTCGAAACGAAGGACAACGTGCTGACGTTTGCCATTTACGATCCTGAAGGCGACAAGTCCCAGCAGGTCAAAGTGCGCTTCGAGGGCGGCGTTTCGGCTACGTTCGGCAATGACGTGACGGCGATCTGCACGGGCAAGATGACCGAAGAAGGCGTTCTGAACGCGTCCGAGCTGGTTACGAAGTGCCCGTCGAAGTACGAGAACTCGGCCGACGCGCTTACGGTCGCCCAGTTGGTGGGCTACGGCGACGAGGTGCTTGACAAGCCGGTCAAGGTGGCTGGCTCGGTGAAGGCCGGCACGCTGGTCGCGGCCGGGTCGGGCGACCGCTTCGTGCTTGTCGACGCGGAAAGCGGGGAAGAGCTGCCGGTTCTGTTCGACGGCGCCATCTCCGACGAGATCAAGGACGGCACCCAGCTGGTGCTGACGGGCTCCATCAACGCTGGCGGCAAGTTCGCCGCGACCGAGGTGGCTTTGCAGGGCTAGCGGAAACGCGAATCTTAAGACGATAGGCGGCGGCTTCGGCCGCCGCTTCGGAAGGAAACTACATGGCAACTATTGGTGTGATCGGGCTTCTGGTCGCTTTTGCGGGCGTGGCGGTGTCCGTCGTGTGCCTGCTTGCGGGCGCGCTGCTTGCGCGTAAGCGCTCAGGCGGTATAGGCGAGACGCTGACCTGGGGCGGCCATATTGGCGTGATCCTGTCGGCGGTGGCGCTGACGTTCTGCTGCGGCATCCTGGTCTTCTGCTTCATGACGGGCGACATGAGCATCGAATACGTTTTGCGCCAGCACAGCGACGCTTCGGGCGAGCTGGCCTGGCTGTACAAACTGTCCGGCTTGTGGGCCGGTCGCGAGGGCTCTCTTCTGTTCTGGGCGTGGCTCATCGCCGCGTTCAATGCGGTGGTGGCCGTGCGCAATTTGAAAAGCCCGCGCAAGCTGGACTCCATGGCCTTGCTGGTCAGCCAGCTGGTGTTGGCCGCGTTCGTGGGCGTGCTGCTGCTTTCCGAAAGCAACATGCCGTTCACGGCCACGCCGCTCAAGTACTTCAATTCTGACGGCACGCTGACCAGCTCGGCTTCCATGCTGGGTATGAACACGCTGCTGGAGCACTGGGCTATGGCCATTCACCCGCCCACGCTGTTCATCGGCTACGCAGGTTTGACCATCCCGTTCGCGTACGCCATTGCCGCGCTCATCGTGAACGACTCCTCTAAAGAGTGGGTGGTCCGTTCGCAGCGCTACACCCTGTTCTCGTGGTTCTTCCTGGGCGTGGGCATCGGCCTGGGAGCGGTTTGGGCGTACGTCGTGCTGGGTTGGGGCGGCTACTGGGGCTGGGACCCCGTGGAGAACGCAAGCCTTTTGTCGTGGCTTGTGGGCGTGGCCCTCATCCACAGCTTCACCGTGTATCGTCAACGCGGCGCGTTCAAGCGCTGGAGCGTGATGTGCGCGTGCCTGACGTTCGCGTTCGTAATCGTGGGCACGTTCATCGCGCGCTCCGGCTTGGTTCAGTCGGTTCACGCGTTCGAGGGCGACCCGGTTTCGCTTGTGCTGTTTGGGGCGCTGATCGTGCTGTCCGTCGTGGCCGGTATCGTTGGGCTGGTCATCCGTTGGAAGAGCTTCGGTCCGGGCGCTTCGGGTTCCGACGATGTTGAGAACATGCTCTCGAAGGATGCGGCCTACTACTTCAACAACGTGATCATGGTGGTGTTCGCCACGTTGCTGGCGTACCTGACCATCGCTTCTGCGCTGCCGGGTTGGATGCCGTTTGGCGGCCAGGCTATTTCCGCTGGCACGTACAATGCCATCGCCCGTCCTTTGGGCATTGTCTACCTTGCCATTTTGGCTATTTGCCCTCTGCTTTCGTGGGGCAAGACCGACGGCAAGCAGTTCTGGAAGCGCGCGCGCGTGCCGGCCGTGTGCGCGCTCGTGCTGTTCGCCGTGCTCATGGTGTACTTCGTGACGTATCTGGTTCCCAGCTACAACGCGGTGATCGCGGCAGGCGGCATCAATGCCGAGGGCCTGATGGAAGAAGGTCCGGCGTGGTACTACAACGGCTTGGCGGCCGTGGGTCTGCTGGTGGCCAGCTTGCTGTTCTTCAACTCGCTGTTCATGCTGGGCCGCGCGGTTCGCGGCTACCAAAAGGGGCATGGCGGCAATCCGGTGTCGGCTGCCTTCGGCATGCTGGTGAATCGCGCTTCCACGTTCGGCGGTTTCGTCGCGCACTTCGGCATGGCGGTCATCCTGGTGGGCTTGATCGGCTCGTCCATGTACGTGACGGAGAAGGTTGCCTACGTCGGCTACGACGAGGCCACCGATACCGCTTCCGAGGACTTCGTCGTCAAGGACTACACGCTCAAGTACACCGGCAACGAAATCGTGCCGCAGGACAACAAGGACGACATCCTGTACACGGTGCACTTCGATGCGTACAAGGACGGCCAGTTCGTCGGCTCGGTTGATCCGACCGTGCAGTTCGTGCAGTCCACTCAGCAGCAGAAGCTGGTGGCCAGCGTTATTTCGTTCCCGACCGAGGACTTGTTCGTGGTGTATCGCGGCGTGAACGAAAACGGCGACTTCTCGATGGACGTGCGCGTGAACCCGCTGATCTCCCAGGTTTGGATCGGCTTCTTCCTGCTGATGGCAGGCGTGTTGATTGCCACGGCAGGCAAGCGCGGCGCCAGCCGCAAGCTGACGGGTGCGGATGCTGCTGCGTCGATGGAAGATTCGAAGAGCGAGGGCTGCGAACCTGCATCTGCGAAAGCGGAGGCGTAATCGTCATGACCGATGCGCAAGCGGCTATCAAGACCAAGAAGCTCTCCAAGGTGTTCGGCAACCGTCGCGCGGTGGACAACGTGTCCATCGAAGTTCCCCAAGGCGCGTTCCTGTCCATCTTCGGGCCGAACGGTGCGGGCAAGACGACGTTTCTGCGCGTGCTGTCCACGCTTGCCCGCGCGTCGTCGGGATCGGCTACGCTCATGGGCATCGACATCAAGGAGGAACCCGACAAAGCGCGCGACCACATCGGGCTCATTTCGCACAACTCCATGTTGTACCCGGATTTGACGGCCGAGCAGAACCTGCTTATCTACGCGCGTCTCTACGGGGTGGAAAACCCCGAGGCGCGCGTCCTCGAACTGCTGGAGTCGGTTGAGCTGAAACATCGCCGCTTGGACGTCGTGCGCACGTTCTCGCGCGGCATGACGCAGCGCTTGAGCATTGCGCGCGCTCTGATTCACGATCCTGACGTGGTGTTTCTGGACGAGCCGTACTCGGGATTGGACCCGCATGCCGTGGAGATATTCGATGAGCTGATCGAGCAGCAGCGCGAGGGCCGCACCTTCGTCATGGTCAGCCATGATCTGCAGAAGGGCTTCGCCATGTGCACGCACGCGCTGGTGCTGGCGAAGGGCAAGGTGGTCGCGTTCGATCAGAAGGACGCGCTGGACTTCGACGAGTTTTCCGGCTTGTACCGCCAGACCGTCGGCATGGGGGTGGCGTAACATGTCCGTGGTTTTGAAGAAGCCCTCGACGTTCCAGCAGTACAAGACGCTTTTGCGCAAGGACTTGGAGCAGGAGTTTCGCACCAAGGAGATGCTCACGTCCATGGGCATCTACGCACTGTTGGTGCTTATCGTGTACGGCGCGGCGCTCGGCCAGACCACGAGCGCTTTGGACGTGCTCCAGATCAGCGGCGGCCTTCTGTGGGCGCTGATCGTGTTCACGTCGCTGCTGGGTTTGAACCGTTCGTTTTCGCACGAGAAGGAGCAGGGCTGCATGGAGGGCATTTTGCTGGTGCCCTTGGATCGATCGGTCATCTTTCTGGCGAAGGCTACGTCGAACCTTTTGTTTTTGCTGGTGGTAGAGGTTTTGGCCGTGCCGCTGTTCTACTTCTTCTTCCTGACAACGGTTTCGCCGTCGGAGCATTTTTGGCTGCTCGTAGTGCCGTTGCTGGTGGGAACCGTGGGCATGGCGGGCATTGGCACGCTTTTGTCCACCATCACCATCAACACGCGCGGCAAGGACGTCATGCTGGCGGTGCTGTTCGTGCCGCTCATCTTCCCGCTGCTGTACGCGTGCGCGTCGGCCACGACGGCCGTGATCGTGGGGGCCGAGGGGTATATGGACGTGTTTTCGCTGTCGCTTATGCTGGCGGGTGGCTACGATGTGATCATGCTGCTGCTGAGCTGGGTGCTGTACGATTTCGTTATCAGCGCGTAGGCGCTTCGCCGGCCTGATGGTCGCTGAAGCCGCTCAACGCTGCAAGGTGTTGGGCGCTCGACAAAAGGAGGGTTTATGACTGACGAGAAAAAGCCGCTCAAGCTGCCGGAGGCGGGGCAGTGGCCTGACCGGGTGGCGCCATGGGCGTTGCTGGCAGGGGCCGTGCTGACCACGGTCGGCTTCCTTATGGCGTTTCTTTACGCGGGGCCGGTGAACGGCGCCGCCGTGAACGGCGTGGAGCTGATCGGCGGCCAAATGGTGTCGTCGAAGCTGCTGCTGTCCCAGAAGATCTTCTATTTCCACATGCCGGTCGCCCTGGTTTCGTTCGGCGCGCTGGCGTTTGCAGGCTACTACTGCGTTCGGTTCCTCATGACGAAGAACCAGCGTTTCGACACGTGCGCGAAGGTGTGTATGGAAATTGCGCTTTTGTTCGTGACGTGCACCATGATCACGGGCGATTTGTGGACGCGCTTCGAGTGGGGCGTGTGGTGGACGTGGGATCCGCGCTTGACCACGTACCTTATCCTGATGCTGATCATCATTGCGTACTTCGTGCTGCGCAACGCCATCGACGAGCCGGAGCGACGTGCCACGTACTCGTCGGTTCTGGGCATCATCGCATGCGTGGACGTGCCCATCTGCTACATGGTGACGCGCCTTATTCCCTCGAGCATCCATCCCGTGGTGCTTCGCGAGGGCGGCATGTCGCCGGATATGGGCATGACGGTGGGCGTGGTCATGCTGGGCATGATCATGGTGGGATTCGCCTTGTACCGCTTGCGCTTTCGTCAGGTTCGCTTGGCGCAGCGCGTGGAGGCCGTCAAGGAGCAGCTGGAAGACTAACGCGCTCGGCTGCCGCGTCTGCACGATAGGCGATGCGGCAGCGGGGAATTGCGCGAACATGACGAACGAGTCGTTGAGAAGGAGCATCCATGAATCCGGTTCTTGTTGAAATCTACAGCACCATCATTCCGTCGGCCCCGTATATCATCGCGGCGTATGCCCTGATGTGGGCTGCAATTCTGGTATACGTGTTCATTATCGTGCGCGGTCTGAAGAAGACCGAAGCGCACATGGCCGTGCTCGAGGAGGCTCTGGCCGAGAAGACCGCGGCGAAATAGCGGGACGTTCGACGCATCTTGCGTCCGTGCTACAATAGCGAAACGAATGAGACGAAGCGCCGCTCTTGCGGCGCTTCGCGTATGAAATGCGACTCAAGAAAGGTCCCGAAGCCATGAAAGCTCTGATTCCCGCCGCCGGTTTGGGCACGCGCTTCCTTCCTGCCACGAAGGCGCAGCCGAAGGAAATGCTGCTGGTTGTTGATCGTCCGGCCATCCAGTACGTTGTCGAAGAGGGCCTTGCATCCGCCGCCGACGAGGTGGTCATCATCAACAGCCGCGAGAAGCAGGCTATCGAAGATCACTTCAGCCCGAACCCGGAGCTGGTTGCCACGCTGCGCGCCCGCGGCAAGGATGCGTACGCCGACGTGGTGGAGCAGGTGGGCAACTACAACGTGAGCTACGTGTACCAGGACGAGGCGCTGGGCCTGGGGCATGCGGTGCGCTGCGCCCACGAGAAGACCGGCAACGAGCCGTTCTACGTGCTGCTGGGCGATGTGCTGGTGCCGGACAACAAGATGCTGCCGTGCATGCAGGAGGTGTCCGACGCTCACGGCGGAGCCAGCGTGATCGCGGTCATGCCGGTGCCCGATGACCAGGTGAGCCGCTTCGGCGTGATTGCGGGAGCTCCCGTGACCGACGACGTGTGGAAGATCGACGCGCTGGTGGAGAAGCCGGCGCTTGAAGACGCGCCGTCGAACTTGGCGGTGTTCGGCCGCTACTTGCTGTCCGCGCGGGTGATGGAGCTTTTGGCCGACGTGGAGCCGGGCGTGGGCGGCGAGATCCAGCTGACCGACGCGCTCGACGCCGTGCTGCGCGAAGAGGAGATGTACGCGCTGGTCATCGACCCGGCCGACGGGTTCGACACCGGTACCGTGGAAAGCTGGCTAGAAACGAACAACATTCTGTTCGAGCGAAAGAACGCGGGAAAGTAGGCGTTGGCGGGCTGGGCAAGGGAGCAGGACTAGCAAGGCGGGAAACGAGGCTGATGCCCCGTCTTGCCTTGCTTGCTTTTTGCCCGGAAAAGGATCGGCCCGGGGAGAGGGGAGCTCCACCGGGCCGCAAGGAGGGGGTGTACGGTGCCTCTTGGGCACCGACTCTGCTTTAAGGGGTAAGCAGAAGCAAATTGAAAAGGAGGGGAGCCTTTCATTTGCTGATACCCAGTATAAAAGTTGACCTTGAAAAACGTATGTGTCGACCGTGCGCGTTTTGTGAATCGATGCTTCTGAAAGTAACAAGAAGGTAACCATGAGAGGAAAACGCGGCAAATGCTAGCGCTCTTCGGCTTTGCCCGGTTCTTCGCACGCTGCGTTGCAATCGATTCCCGCAGCTACGGGGACGAAGGCTTCGGCTTTCGCGGGGTGCTCAAGCGCGTCCGATCCGCGCTTGAGGTACGCTCTGAGCGCGCGCAGCGCTGCGGTTTGCTCGGGAGCCAGCTTTCCGTTGACGCGATCGTTCTTCAAGCCTGCCGCAAACATGCCGAGGAAGCGTGCGTACACTATGGCCACGATGGATGTGGCCAGCAGCAGCTGGATGCCCTCCACTTGCTGAATCATGGACGCGGCGCTGGCGAATCCGGCGGCGGCGAGCGTCGAAGCGAACCCGTGGGTTGCCAGCAGCCCTACGGCCATGGGAAACGTCATGCCGGCAAATCCGGGGTGAAACTGCACGCTGAAAAACTTCGGCAGCTTTGCCACCACGTACGCAAGCGATACCGCCACGCAGGCGAACAGCGCCGCGAGCACGATGAGGTTCGGCTCGCTTGCAACGTTGACGTACGACACCAGGCACATGCTGCACGGACCGAGCATGATCGCTTGCGAATGCATGGTGGCTTCGGCGACTTCGCAGCGCTTCATGCGCCAAAGCATGAAGGGCGTAAGCGCAACGTACGCCGCGATGCCCCAAACCACTATGCCTAGTGCCAGCGGCTCGGGCATGAACGGCATGCCGACGACCGTGGCCACCATGACGCCGTTAGTGGTGACGTACCAGCTGGGCATGAACGTCTTCCATTCGAATCGCCGTAGGAAAAAGCGGACGAAGAACACCGCAACGTGCACGATCAGCAACCCGAGCATCGCGAAGAACACCGCCCGAGCGCCGTCGTGCAGGACGGGCGCGAGGCCTGCGTAGTATACGCACAGCACCATGATCAGCATGGGGAGGGTGGGGTATAGCGCGGCAAGCATGGGGTTCGCGTATTCCGCGGCTATCACGCTTTTGAGATGGAAGGCGATCTTCAGGCAGTACGCCAGCGCTACAACGGTCGAGATTACGGCGGTTATCGCATGGACGAACGGGTATCCGATCGTTTCGTAAAACCCTCCCAGTACAAGCAGGCCCAAGGTGGCGGGCACTACGGGAAGCGGGAGCCGTGAAACCTTGTCTTTGAGGTACTTCATGAGGAGTCCTTCATCGCGGTTTGCGGACGCATTCCTTCCCTGGAAAAAGATCGGCCCGGGGAGAGGGGAACTCCGCCGGGCCACAAGGAGGGGATGTACGGTGCCTCTTGGGCACCGACTCTGCTTTAAGGGGTAAGCAGAAGCAAACTGAAAAGGAGGGGAGCCTTTCATTTGCTGGAGCCTAGTATACGTGCCGAGGTTGCAGATGATATGTGACGCACGTGCGCGTTTTGTGAATTGGTGGTCTTATAAGTAACAAATAAGCAAATTTCTTGGCAAATCGTCGCAAGCGCTCGGCGCAGCGGCGAAAGCGCGACGCGCGTCGACGGCGGTTCAGCAGCGGAATTCGGGGTTGTCGCGAAAAAAGATCGGGCCGCGAAGAGGGGAACTTCGCGGCCCACAAGGAGGGGGATGATGCGACGCTCGATGGCGTCGCTACTGCTTCTACGCAGTGCAAACGGAAAGGAGGGGAGTCTTTCGTTTGCGATACCCAGTATAAAAGTCAGCCTTGAAAAACATGTGACCGGCGCGTGTTCGTCTTGTGTAACGGGTGCGGACGATCGGTGAACGTCAACTCGCCCCATGCGGCACCGTTCTTTTGCTATCATAAGCACTCGACGAAAGGAATCTTCCATGCCTGATATCGATCTTCGCTTCCACCGGGATATGCTGGTTCTGTCCGCTCCGGTTGCTGCCGTGCTGCAGCGCCAGGGCTTCGACATCGACCGAGATCTGGAGTACGCCACGCTGGTGGAGCCCGAGGCTGTGCGCGAAGCGCTGCGGCTCAACAAGGTTGCCGGCGCTCAGTGCCTGGTGACTAGCACGGCGGGCATCACGGCTGCTCGTCTGGCGCACCACGGTCTGGAGGAGCACGCGCAAGAGGTCGTGAAGGCCGGACTGGATATCGCTTGCCAGCTGAAGCCCCAGCACGTGCTGGTGGAGGTGGGCCCGTGCGGGCTGCCGTTCGATCCCTCCAGCAAAGCGTCGCTGAACGAGAATCGCAGCCAGTATGCCGACGCCGCGCGCGCATGCGCAGGGGCGACGTTCGACGCGTTCTTCCTGAACGGTTTCGCGAACCCGTCGGATCTCAAGTGCGCACTCATGGGCGTTCGCCAGGTGAGCGATGCGCTGGTGTTCGCTTCGGTCGACGTGGATGCTGACGGCGTGCTTTCCGGCGGCCGCCATACGTTCGCGGAGGCGTTGGAGGTTATGGTGGACTTCGAGGCGTCGGTGGCGGGCTTTGCGACGCGCGCTCCCCTTGAGGCCGCAACGAGTTTGGCGCGACAGGCATGCGCAGCCGGCTCCCTGCCGGTTCTGGCTCAGCTGATCGTGGGGGCGCACGACCCGAAGCAGGGCGGCGCCACGGAGTCCAATCCGTATTTCTGCCCGGATGTTCTGGTGGCGGCCGGTACGCAGCTGCGCGGTGCGGGCGCTCAGTTCCTGCGCGCTGGCGGCGCTGCCACGCCGGCGTACACGGGCGCCCTTGTTGCTGCAAGCGAGGGGTTCGACGTCGTTCGTCCGGACGTGGAGGCGTAGTCCATGGCTGACTCTTTTCGGACGAACACGGTGCGCAGTCCCCACTACGGCGCATTGCAGAGCGTGGTCGAGTCTTTGTTCGCGGATCGGGACGTGAAGTCCGTGCGACGGCTCGATGTGGTTGTCGCGGCGGAATCGGCGGATCTTCCCGAAGATCTGGCCGAGATCATCGCGCTGCTGCCTCCGGGCACGTACACTCGCCAGCGTCTGTGCGATCAGCTGAACTCGGCTATCGGCGGGCACGCGTGGGGGCAGGTGTACGGAACCGTCGAATAGCGGCGACCGGGCCTGTTTGCTGCGTGTAATAACTGTGTACGCCTTGCGCGTCCGTAGGCGGGCCGGTACTATATCTGAACATTTGAAACGCATTCACCCACTATATGTTGTGGAAAATCTTGGGTAGATCCTGTGGAAAGATTGCGCATAAACCAAGCGAAACCACAGATCGCGCCCTTAAAAGCACGCATTTGGAAGCGATTGAATAAGACTGGCGAAGAGAGGATCAGGCGCATGGTCACGACCATAGTAAAGCGCGACGGCCGCACGGCGGAGTTCAAGGCGGACAAGATTGCCGAGGCGGTGGAGCGGGCGTTCCAGGCATGCGGCGCCATGCAGGATCGTTCGGTTGCCGACGGCATCGCACAGGCTGTCGTGGACAAGCTTGAAGCCGGCGCCATCGAGGGCGTTCCCACGGTGGAAGGCGTGCAGGACCTGGTGGAGGAAACGCTCATCGAGGACGGATTCGTTCAGACCGCCAAATCCTACATTCTCTATCGTGCCGAGCGCAACCGTGCTCGCGACGTGAACAGCCGCCTTATCCAAACGCTCAAGGACATCACGTTTTCCAAGGCATCCGATTCCGACATGAAGCGCGAAAACGCCAACATCGACGCCGACACGGCTATGGGCACCATGCTCAAATACGGGTCAGAATCGGCCAAGCAGTTCTACGAAATGTGCGTCATCGATCCGAAATTTGCGCGTGCTCACCGGGACGGCGACATCCATATTCACGACATGGACTTCTACACGCTGACCACCACGTGCTGCCAGATCGAGTTGAAGAAGCTGTTCAAGGGTGGCTTTTCCACGGGTCACGGCGTGCTGCGCGAGCCGAACGACATCGCCAGCTACGCGGCGCTTGCCTGCATTGCCATTCAGTCGAACCAAAACGACCAGCATGGTGGCCAGGCTATCTGCGACTTCGACTACGGTTTGGCGGACGGCGTGCGCAAGACGTATCGTCGCCTGTACAAAAAGCACTTGGCCGAGGCCGTCGATCTGCTGATGAACGCAGAGGACGCCCGCGCGTTCGCGCAGGACACGCTTGACGCGGTGGAAGCCCAGACGGGCACGATCGCCAGCCTGCACATGGACGAGCAGTTCGAGGCCGCCGTGCGCGCCGCCCTTGCACAGGCGGGCGCCGACGACGCTACGGCTGATCGCGCGCTTGCGTATGCCGCGAAGAACGCCACGGCCGATACCGATCGCACGACGTTCCAGGCTATGGAGGCGCTTGTGCACAATCTGAACACCATGCACAGCCGCGCCGGTGCGCAGACGCCGTTCAGCTCGGTCAACTACGGCATGGATACGTCCCCCGAGGGGCGCATGGTGGTCAAGAACATGCTGTTGGCAACCGAAGGAGGCTTGGGTTCGGGCGAGACTCCCATCTTCCCCGTGCAAATCTTCCGCGTGAAGGAAGGCGTGAACTACAACCCTGAAGATCCGAACTACGACCTGTTCAAGCTTGCCATGCATTGCTCTGCGAAGCGCCTGTTCCCCAACTTCAGCTTCCTGGACGCGCCGTTCAACATTCAGTACTACAAGGGCACGCCCGAGACCGAGGTGGCGTACATGGGCTGCCGCACGCGCGTTATGGGCAACGTGTTCGATCCCGATCGCGAAGTGACGCCCGGTCGCGGCAATCTCAGCTTCACGTCCATCAACCTGCCGCGCTTGGCCATTCGCGCCAAGGGCGATCTGGATCTGTTCTTCGACCTTCTGGACGCGAAGCTTGCGCTGGTGGTGGGGCAGCTGGACGAGCGCTTCGAAATCCAGGCGCGCAAGCGCGTGTACAACGCGCCGTTCTTGATGGGCCAGGGCGTGTGGATCGATTCCGAGAAGCTTTCGCCCGACGACGAGCAGCGCGAGGTGCTCAAGCACGGCACGCTGTCGCTGGGCTTCATCGGCCTGGCTGAAGCGCTGGTGGCGTTGACCGGCCAGCATCACGGCCAGTCGAAGTCGTCGCAGAACCTGGGCCTGGAGATCATCGGGCACATGCGCGGATACCTGGACAAGCTGTCGCAGGAGCGCGGGATGAACTACGGCTTGATCGCTACGCCGGCCGAGGGCTTGTCGGGTCGGTTCGTGCGCATGGACCGTGCGCGCTACGGCTCCATCGAGGGCGTGACCGATCGCGATTACTATACGAACGGATTCCACGTGCCGGTGTACTATCCCATCAGCGCGTTCGACAAGATCGAGATCGAGGCGCCCTATCATGCGCTCACGAATGCGGGCCACATTTCCTATGTGGAGCTTGACGGCGACCCGTCCGACAACCTGGAGGCGTTCGAGGCGGTTATTCGTCACATGAAGGACAGCGGTATCGGCTACGGTTCCGTGAACCATCCGGTGGATCGCGACCCGGTGTGCGGCTACAACGGCATCATCGGCGACGTGTGCCCCAAGTGCGGCCGCACCGAGGCCGAGCATGGCACGTCGTTCGAGCGCATTCGCCGCATCACGGGCTACCTGGTGGGCACGCTCGATCGCTTCAACGACGCCAAGCGCGCCGAGGAGAACGATCGCGTCAAGCATCAGATGTAGCCAGACACGGGCGGCTCCGGCGGCTTTTGCCGGCCGCCGGAACGCGCCGCCGCTGCGGCCAGCCACGGCACCCTGCCTTCGTGCGATCCCGGAAGCTCGCGTACACAGTACGCTTCGCCTCCGCGATCCCGCGAATTCAGGGCACCGTGGCTGCCCTCGCTGACTTACTACGCCAACCTGTGAGTGCAATATGCGCCCTTCGGGCGCATAAGGAGACCCCCTCGTGACTACTCCCGCCACCATTCGTTTGTACGGTACGGCCCCGGACTCCATCGTCGATGGTCCGGGGCTGCGCTTCGCCGTGTTCGTGCAGGGATGCACGCACGCTTGTCCGGGTTGCCACAACCCCGACAGCCAGCCGTGCGCGGGCGGCGAGGTTCGCCGCATCGACGAGTTGGTGGCCGAGATTGCGGCCAACAAGCTGGCGCGGGGCGTGACCATTTCGGGCGGCGAGCCGTTCGAGCAGGCCGCCGCATGCGCCGAACTTGCTCGTCAGCTGCGAAAACGAGGCTTGAACGTATGGACGTATTCCGGCTATCGCTACGAGCAGCTGGAGGACGGCTTTCCCGATGCCGCTGCACGCGATTTGCTCGACCAGACCGACGTGCTGGTGGACGGTCCGTTCGTGCAGGCGCTTCACTCCTTCGATCTGCCGTGGCGCGGTTCTTCCAACCAACGGTTGATTGACGTTCCCGCAACAAGGAGCCAGGGGCGTATCGTTTTGTGGGAAACTCAGGAAGACGTGTTTCAAAAGCCTCCGTCATGGTGAGGCGTTCGCTTTTCAGGGCGATGAGGATTGCAAGAGGGTAGGACGGCGGCATGGGACAACTCGAACAAGCCATCGAAGGCTTTGTGCGAAGCGATTGGGTTATCACGGCGATAACGGTTGTGGTGATTCTTTCCTTGACGGCGGTGTGCGCGCGGTTGGTGATGCGGTTCATGCGCAAGCTGCTGCATTTCAACGAAGAGAAGAACCTCCCCTCAAGTTCCATCTTCGTCAACATCGCGCGTGCTTCAGTGTGGGTCTTGGGCATCTGCATCATGCTGTCCACCTGCTTCAACGTAGACGTGAGCGCCGCTATAACGGCCATGGGCATTGGCGGTATCGCCATCTCGCTTGGCTTTCAGGACACGATATCCAACCTGATCGGCGGCTTGCAGGTGAGCCTCATGCGCATTGTCAAGCCGGGCGACAACATAGAAGTTGGCTCGTCTTCGGGCGTGGTCAAGGACGTGACGTGGCGCCATACCACCATTAGGAACAGCGCTGGCGCAGAGGTCATCGTTCCCAACTCCATCATCAACAAGACGGCGCTTGTGCACCTTCCTCCCACCAACCAGGTATCGATTCCCGTTGTCGTGGCAACCGACGGATCCCGTCTTGACGATTTGGCGGAGGCCATCGAGCGGGTTGCCGCCGAGGCCGCATCCGAAGTGGCGAAGCTGACGAAGCAGCCGGCCCTTTCCTTTTCGGCTGTCGAAGATGCGGGGTTCAAGGGATCCATTGTGTTTCGCGTGGCGGATAGCCGCACGGGTGCTCGGGCAGGCGATGCCGTACTACGTGCCATTGCTCCATTGACCAGGGAGGACGGCATTAATTTGATCGACGGTGTTTTGGCGGGGAGGCAGCAAGCGGCCGAGGATTCCGCAAACGAGGGAGGGAGGACGAATGGCTGAAACGCGATTGACCGAAGGTCCTTTGCATAACGACGATGGATCTCTGGCCCAATGCGGTTGGGCTACCGCGCTCGTTCGTTCCTACGACCGCGCGCGTGTGAAGGCGCCGGCTCTGCGCATCAAGGAATGGGACTACTACCTGGTGAACGACGATGAGTACGCCGTGGCGCTCACCTTGGGCGATTTGGGGTACGGCGGACTCATTTCGGCGTCTGTCATGGACTTTGCCGAGGGCGTTTCGCATACGGCCAGCACCATGGTTCCCTTGACCCTGGGCCGGTTCCGGCTGCCGTCCTCGTCGTCTTCCGGCGTGTCGCGGTTCCAGAACGGGCGCGTGTCGTTCGACTTCGAGGTGAAGGACGGGTGCCGTCGCATAAAGGCCCAGTTCGCTCGATTCGACGGGCGCGACGATCTGACGTTTGAGGCGGTGCTTGACGAAGAGCCGCGCGACACGATGGTGATTGCCACGCCGTGGGCCGAAGACCCGCTCGCGTTCTACTACAACCAGAAGATCGTTGCCATGCGAGCGCAGGGCAGCTTCAAGAAGGGCCTGCTCGTACATGGCTTTTCGCCGGAGCGTTCGTTCGGCTTGCTCGATTGGGGCCGCGGCGTGTGGACGCGCGACAACACGTGGTACTGGGCCGTCGCGCAAGGTTGGCAGGATGGGCGCGGAGGGGCGCAGCCCGGTGCTCATCGGTTCGGACTCAACCTGGGGTACGGTTTCGGCGACACGTCCGCTGCGTCCGAGAACATGGTGTTCGTGGACGGCGTTGCCCACAAGCTGCATCGCGTCGACTTCGGCATTCCCGAGAAAGCGGGGGCTGCGGTTGCGAAAAAGACCGAGGATCGCTACCAGCTTGACCAGCCTTGGCACGTGACCGACGACGAGGGTCGTTTGGATATGGTGTTCACGCCGATGCTCGATCGCGTTGACTGGATGGACTTCAAGGTGATTCGCACCGACCAGCACCAGGTATTCGGAAGGTTCGACGGTACGGTGACGCTCGACGACGGCACCGTGTTCGAAGTGGCGAACCTGTTAGGGTCGGCCGAGGTCATCCACAACGTGTATTAGAGCAAGGGGCGCAGTTCAAGGCGAACTGAACTGCGCCCCCTTTTTTGTCGTTGGTGGGTGCTTCAGGCTTGGCGCTCGATGCGATGCGGCGGTCGGGACGGGGCGCCCATGTTCTCCGTCCCCCGGAATGAGGCTTGCATACGACTTGCGCGCGAAAAACCGCTCCCGCTGGCAGGTTTTGACGGCTTGAGGTCGTTTGGTCCGGCGGGACGAGCGCCCTTGGGAACCTCATCCGACATCACAACGCTCTGATCAGGTAAAATAAAAAGTGAGCAAAGGGGTGAGACAAGCGGAGTTCATCTCGACGACCTCAAACCGTCAAAACCTGCCAGCGGGAGCGGTTTTTCGCGCGCAACCTCTTGATTGGGGCGGCGACGAGGGGGGCGCGCTGCCGGCTGGCGGGGCCCCGCCCCTTTTTGTCGTTGGTGGGTGCTTCAGGCTTGGCGCTCGATGCGATGCGGCGGTCGGGACGGGGCGCCCATGTTCTCCGTCCCCCGGAATGAGGCT
>NZ_DBFOSR010000002.1:0-28910 GCF_048427265.1 Paraeggerthella sp. | reverse complement strand
CGCTATACGAACAGGCTGCGTTGGCGGACTAGCGAGCTTCGATCCATCGACGCGCTTCCTGGCGAGCCCAAGCATCCACGGCCTCCAGCTGATCAAGGCTCTCGACCCGTTGAACGCCGTTGCGCTCATGCACGTCCATGGCGGCTTCGACGCATTCCGCAATGCCCAAATAGGTTCCCTCTTCGGCCAAAAACGCAGCGACTGCAACTTCGTTCGCGGCGTTCATGACGCACGGCAGCGTACCGCCCGTACGCCCCGCATGATACGCCAGGTCAAGGCAACAGAACGTATCGGTGTCGGGCGCGGCGAACTCCAGCGTGCCCAGCGTGCGGAAGTCGAGCGGCGCAACCGGAGCGTCCCAGCGCTCAGGATACGACAGCGCGAACTGGATGGGAATGCGCATGTCGGTGGTGCCGAGGTGCGCCTTCACGCTGCCGTCGGAAAACTCCACCATGGAATGGATGGCGCTTTGAGGCTGCACCACCACTTCGATCTTGTCATAGGGCATCGCGAACAAATGATGGGCCTCTATGACCTCGAGCCCCTTGTTCATAAGCGTGGACGAGTCGATTGATATTTTCGCGCCCATGTTCCAGGTGGGGTGAGCCAGGGCTTGAGCAGGCGTGATGCAAGCCAGATCGGCACGCGTGCGTCCGCGGAACGGGCCGCCCGAAGCGGTCACCCACAGCTTCGACACCTCGCGCGCGTCCTCGCCGAGCAGGCACTGGTAGATTGCCCCATGCTCGGAATCGATGGGCATGAGCGCCCCCGCAGGACCCTGCGCAGGTGCCGTTCCCGCAGCTCGACGTTGGGCGCCAACCTGCGCAGCCAGGGGCATGATGAGGTCGCCGCCCACTACAAGGGACTCCTTGTTCGCCAGAGCAAGAACCTTGCCTGCCGCCAACGCTTCGTAGCTTGCGCGCAAACCGGCTGCTCCCACCAGGGCGTTCACCACGATATCCGCCTCGGGAAGGCTCGCCAAGCGCGCAACGGCCTGGGCACCGAACCCCAGCGTTCCTTCGCCGCCGGCTTCGCGGCGCGCAACGGCCTGGGCAAGCGTAGACGATGCGCTCGGTGCGGGCTGCGCGCTCTCGCGCACCAGGGCCGCCAGGTCGTCGGCAACCGCCTCGCCTTTCAAACGCTCGTCGCCTACCGCCACGTGACGCACCCCGAACTCCCGAGCCTGAGCCAAAAGCTCGTCCGCTCGCGAATGCACCGCCAACGCAACAACCTCAAGCTGGTCCGCATGCCTGCGCACCACGTCGAGCGTTTGCGTGCCGATAGAACCCGTAGAGCCCAGAACAACGATGCGTTTCACGTACGCCTCCTATCAGAGCGTTCAGTCACCAAGTCGTTCGCGGTGCCAGCAAAGGCGGCCGCGTCGCCCGCCCCTAGAAAAGAGGAACGGGAAACGGAATGCAGCCTCCCCCGACCAAAAGGATGGCCGAAGTCACGGCCACCAAGAACAGCGAGTCGCATCGATCGAGCAAGCCGCCGTGGCCCGGCATGATGCTCCCGGAGTCCTTGAAGCCCGAATTGCGCTTGATGCGGCTTTCAGCCAAATCGCCAAGCACGCCCATCAATCCGCTGATCAGGCCAAACACGATAGCTTGAGGAATGGACATGACCACGCCCGGAATAAACGTCATCAAACACCAGAACACAGCCGATCCCACCAAGCCGGCAATGAAGCCCTCCCAGCTTTTCTTGGGGCTGGTCCGCGGAGCCAGCTTGTGCTTGCCGAACTTGCTGCCCACCAAATAAGCGAACGAGTCGTTGGCCCACACGCTCAAGAACACGCCCAGAGCCAGCACGCCGCCCCACGGCTGGGGAAGCGCCGTGCGGATGACCACCAGACCGGACAGCAGCATGCCGCAGTACGCCGCGCCGAAAAAGCTCACGCCCACGTCGGGGACGCGCGCCCGCATCCAGAACACGTACCACACGATCAACGCCAGAAGCAGCGCCATGCTGACGTACAGCGCCCCGTTCAATCCCAAGAAAAACACGCTGAGCGGGTACAGCATGGCCGCGATGATGCCAAGCATCTCGTTGGGAAGCTTCGCATCGGAACGCAGCATATAGTAGAACTCGCCCGCCGTGATGCCGGCCGTGGCGACCAAGAACGCAACCGTGGTCCACTCGCTTGCCAAAATGCACACCACGGACAGTGCCACGTATACGAAGCCCGTGCGAAACCGCACCTGGAGGTCCGTGGCGTTCTTCAGCTTCTTGGGCGTCTTTCCGTACGCGAAGTCCTTGATGCGCTCGGTGCGCTTGCGATCATCGTTGGCCGACTGATCGCCGGGCCGCTCGTCCACTTACTTCACCGCCCCGAACCGTCGATCGCGCCCCTGGTACTCAAGCAGCGAACGCAGCAACTCGTACCGGTTGAAGTCGGGCCACAGAACGTCGGTGCACACGAATTCCGAATACGCGATCTGCCACAGCAGGAAGTTCGATACGCGCATTTCGCCGCTCGTGCGAATAAGCAGGTCGGGATCGGGAATGTCGGCGGTATACAGATGGCGAGCGAACGACTCCTCGGTAAGCTCCTCGGGCGCGCGACCGTCGCGCATCGCGTCATGAGCCTCGTCCATGTACGAGCGGACGGCGTCGAGCAGCTCCTGACGACCGCCGTAGTTCACCGCCACGACCAGGGTCATGCCGTCGTTGTCCTTCGTTTTCTCCCATGCTTTCGCGAACGCGTCACGCGTCTTCTTCGGAAGCGCATCGGTCTGCCCGATGGTCATGACCCGAACGTGCTCTTCGTGCAAGCCGTCCACTTCAGCCAGCATAGTGGTTGCGAACAGGTTCATCAGGCCGATGACCTCTTCCTGCGGACGGCGCCAGTTCTCGGACGAGAACGAATAGATGGTTAGGTAGCGAACGCCCACGTCGGACGCGCAGCGGATGGTCTCGCGCACCGCCTCGATGCCGGCTTTGTGGCCGAACAGGCGATTCTTGCCGCGCTCTTTCGCCCATCGACCGTTGCCGTCCATGATGACGGCCACGTGCTGGGGAACCGCCGCAGGGTCAAGCTGCGTCGGATCCAGGTCCGCCGGCGGATGGGGAAATATGTAATCCAAGGGCTTATTCACGCTACCACCTCACAAAAGACGAGAAAGCCGACGATCGCGCGATCGTCGGCTTCGGAGATTTATCCCAGCTTGCGCCGAGTTAAATCTCCATCACCTCGGCTTCTTTCTTCTTGAAAGCCTCGTCCACCTCGGCGACGTACTTGTCGGTGAGCTTCTGGACTTCAGCCTGGGCACGACGCTCGTCGTCTTCGGGAAGGTTGTCCTCTTTGACCAAGCGCTCGATGGCGGCATTGGCGTCCTGACGGGCCTTGCGCACGCCGACGCGCGCCTCCTCGGCGTAGCCCTTGCACTGCTTCACCAGATCGCGGCGACGTTCCTCGGTAAGCGTGGGGAACGGCAGGCGAATGACCGAGCCGTCGTTCGAGGGCGTCACGCCCAGATCGCTGGCCAGGATGGCCTGCTCGATGGCGCCCAGCACGCCTTTGTCCCACGGCTCGATGACCAGCATGTGCGCGTCGGGAGCCTTGACGCCCGCCATCTGGTTGACCGGCGTCGGCACGCCGTAGTAGTCCACCCTGATGCGATCGAGCACCATGGCGTTCGCGCGTCCCGTGCGCACAGCGGAGAAGTTGTTGCCCAGCGAATGGAGCACGCCTTGCATGCGCTCCTCAGCTTGCAGCATGATATCGTCGATCATTCCGATTCCTTTCAACCTGCTTCTTGCAATACGCTCGTCGCGCGAGCGCTACGTTCGTTCGTTCGTTCGTTCGTTGACCTTATTCTACCGTGGTTCCGACGTTTTCGCCCTTCAAAGCCCGCGAAATGTTTCCGCTTACCGTCAGGTCGAACACGATCATGGGCACGCTGTTGTCCATGCACAGCGAAGTCGCCGTGGAATCCATGACGTTGAGGCCCTGCGACAGCACGTCCATGTAGCTGATGCGATCGTAGCGCTTGGCATCCGGATTCTTCTTGGGATCGCTGTCGTACACGCCGTCGACCTTCGTAGCCTTCATGAGCACGTCCACGTCCAGTTCGCACGCGCGCAGGGCGGCCGTGGTGTCAGTGGTGAAGTACGGGTTGCCCGTGCCGGCGGCCAAAATGACCACGCGGCCCTTCTCCATGTGGCGGATGGCGCGACGGCGAATGTAGGGCTCGGAAACTTCCTGCATGTTGATGGCGCTTTGCACGCGCGAGAAAATGCCGTGGCGCTCGAACGCGTCCTGCAGGGCCAGCGAGTTCATGACCGTGGCCAGCATGCCGATGTAGTCGGCCTGCGCGCGGTCCATGCCCTCGGCCGATCCGGCCAGGCCGCGGAAGATGTTGCCGCCGCCCACCACCACGGCAAGCTGCACGCCGTCGCGCACGATGTCGGCAATCTGGTCGGCCAGGTCGTCGACCACCTTGGGATCGATACCGTAGCCAACATCCCCCGCCAGCGCTTCGCCGGACAGTTTGAGCAGCACGCGCTTGTACCGATACTCTTCAGACATAGACTCTATCCTCTCGGTGGTCGTTCATTGCTTTGAATTTAGCCTATCTATAGTACCTGAAAAAGAAACGGCCGCGTAGTCAACGCGGCCGTTTTCAGGCATTTCACGCAAAGGACAAACCAAAAAACACCGCCGAGAAGCCTTGCCCTCGCGCGTTTCGGCACTCGGTTTCGCAGAAGCGACCGCACGAGCCTCGACGGAAAAGCGGCCCCCGCTTCACATGCAGGGGCCGCTAGAAACCGCCGTCAGCTCTTAGGCCGCGCTTTGCTGCGACTCGCCGCTACTGCCGCCGAACAGGCGCTCAAGCATGGACTCCTTCGAAGTGGAGCTGTTCTGCTGCGTGGTGGCAGCCTGCGAGGACTCGTCGGATCCCAGCGTGACCTCGATCTGCTTCGTCTCGCCGTTGCGGTTCACGTCAAGCGAAACCTTGTCGCCGGGGTTCTTGGCGCGAACGGCCAGCATGAGATCGCTTGCCGAGGCAACGTCCTTGCCGTCGAACTTGGTGATGATGTCGCCCGCTTGCAAGCCAGCCTCCGCCGCGCCGGAGCCGGGATTCACGGCGGCAACGTACGCGCCGCTGTCAACCGACAGGCCGTAACGCTTGGCGTTCTGCGAGTTCACCGTGGACATGGACACACCAAGCTGCGCATGGGTCGGGGTCTTGCCATCGATGATCTGCTGGGCGATGTTGACCGCGTAGTTCACCGGGATGGCGAACCCGACGCCGGAGTAGTTGCCGGAGTTCGACGTGATCAGGGTGTTGATGCCGATCAGCTTGCCCTCGGCGTCAACAAGCGCGCCGCCGGAGTTGCCAGGGTTGATGGCCGCATCGGTTTGGATCATGTTCGGGTAGATGGTCACTTCGCCCGACCCACCCTGCTGGGCGCTGCTGTTCATGATCTGAGAGCGGCTGGTGGCCGACACGATGCCCGTGGCAACGGACTGCTCCAAACCGAAGGGGCTGCCGATGGTCATAACCCATTCGCCGATAGTCAGGTTGTCGGAGTCGCCAATTGCCATCGGCGTCAGGTCGGTTGCATCCTTAGCCTTGACAACGGCCAGGTCGGAGCTGGGATCGCTCCCAACAACTTGGGCATCGTACGTGTTGCCGCCTACGGTCACCTTGAGCGCGTCGGCGCCCTGGACCACGTGGTAGTTCGTCACGATGTAGCCGTCCTTGGTCAGCACGACGCCGCTGCCCAGCGACGACTGCGTCAGCGTGGACTCGGAAGACCCGCTCACGCCGTAGCCGTACAGCCCCATGCCGGACTGGCTGGTGTACACGTCGATGGCCGCTACGGAAGGCAGGGATTTGCTGGCCACGGCCTCGGCCAGGGTCACGCTTTCCCCTTCGGCGTTGATGACGCTGCCGCTCGACGATCCGATTTGGGCAGAAGAGCTCCCGTCACCGGAAGACGAGCCTGCGGTCGAGGCTTGCCAGATGCCGAACCCGCCCAACCCGATGACGCAGGCAAGGGCCGCTCCGGCAAATGCAACGCCGAACGTCCGGCCGGCGCTGGACTTGGCCTGAGGCGTCGACGGCACGGCGGTGTGCTGCGCCGCGGCATACCCATGACCCGGCTGCTGGTAGTAAGGTTGCTGTCCCGCAGGAGCAACGTGCTGGGCGCGCTCGTCGCCCGGCTTCGGCGGCAAGGGGCTGCCGCTCGGGGTGGTTCCATTGGTTTCGCTCATATGCTTCACGCTCCTTTATTTCGTATCGCGATCGCTCGTCTTACGTACTGCTTGTAACGCGGCCACCTTAGCACGCCAAGCTTCTGATCTGGGTCGCTTGCACTCAATCGTCATCTTCGCGTCATGGAATTACACCGATTGGTGTACGTACCGAAACCAAGCCGTACACTGGCGGGTGCAAAGGCGCCAACGAAGCGGGAGCCGACCGCGCCGCGCCCGCAGCGCAAGCGCCAACCGCCCGATCGCACGGTGCGGCGCGCCCCGAAAAGCACTCTCCCCTCCGCATTCGGCAACGGCGCGGTATGATACGAGCAACGCCGGCAAACCCCTATCGAAGGAGCGCGTATGGATCGACCCTCCCAACCGCATCGCACCCTGGCCCAGCGCGTGCAAGAGCTGTACATCCGCATCCTGTTGCGCCTGCTCCCCTTGCTGATTTCGCTGTTTCGCCGCGTATCGAAGCGCATCCAAGCAGAAATAGACTACCTGGAGCCCGGCTGCACCTTCATGTTGACCGTCGACGGAACCGAGCTGGCATGCGCGTGCCGGCGCACCGACAGCGGATCGTTCAAGCGCGTGTCGCCGAGCGCCCTTGCGCGGGACGTGGAACCGGGAAGCGGCCTGGCCAGCGCGAACGAGCAGGCCGTCACCGTGGATTACGTGATCGCGTTTCGGTCGTCGGCCTACGCGTTCGCCTGCTTCTCCGGCGGCATGACGCTGCAGGACGCGCTTGCGCAGCGCGCGTTCTCGACTCGCGGCCCCAACAGCACGGGCGTGGCCCTGACCTACCTGTTCACCGCGCTGCTGAAAATGTTCTTCGGCTGGCGCGCAGCCTACCGAATCTCAAAGCCCGCCGTCAAACCGCTCCCCCGCCCGGCGGAGCCTCGGAAAGGATAGCCATGCAAGGTTTCGAATTCAGCTGCCCCACCAAAATCGTCTGCGGCCAGCACGCGTTGGACAAGCTTCCCGGGGAACTCTCCGACCGCGGCGTCAAGCACCCGCTGGTCATGACCGACGCCGGGCTGGTGAAGCTGGGCGTTTCCGCGAAGCTCACCGACGTGCTGGACGCCGCCGGCGTAGCCTACGACGTGTTCGACCAGGTGCCGCCCGACTCGTCGATGGACGTGGTGAACCAGGTGGCGCAGCTGTACGCGCAACGCGGATGCGACGGGTTCGTGGCCATCGGCGGCGGATCGGTCATCGACACCACGAAGGGCGCCGCAGCCTCGCTTGCCTGCGAGGGCGTCGACTTCGCCACCTTGCAAGGCGCGGAGATCCTGCAAAACGACATGCCGCCTTTCATCGCCGTTCCCACCACGGCCGGCACCGGCAGCGAAGTGACGCTGGTGGCCGTGGTGGCCGACACGCGCAAGCACGCGAAGCTGTCGTTCACGTCCTACAAGCTGGTGCCGCACGTAGCCGTGCTGGATCCCGCGCTGACCGCGTCGCTGCCACCGAAGCTGACCGCGACCACGGGCATGGACGCGCTCACGCACGCCGTCGAAGCGTACACGTCCATCCAAAAGAACCCCGTGTCCGACGCGTTCACCGTGAAGGCGATCGAGCTGATCTCGCAGAACCTGCCAACAGCGTGCCGCGACGGCGGCAACGTGGAAGCGCGCACCAACCTTGCGCTCGGATCGCTCATGGCCGGCGCCGCGTTCAGCAACGCCATGGTGGGCATCGTGCATGCCATCGGGCATTCGCTGGGCGGACTGTGCCATATCCCTCATGGGCAGGCCATGATGATGCTGCTTCCCCACTGCGTTGCGTACAACCTGGACACGGGCACGCACGCCGGCCTGTACGGGGAGCTGCTGCCGTACCTGGCGCCGGCCCGCGCGGCGTCCTTAGGCGCGAACGCGTCGAGCGACGCTCGCGACGGGGCCTTCTGCGAGCACCTGTTCGCGCTTAACGACCTGTACCACGACTCCTACGGCGTACCGCTCAAGCTGTCTGAAATGGGCGTGGAACGCGACCAGCTGGAAGCGGTGGCGAAGCAGGCGCGCTACGACGGCGCCGCGCTTTACAACAAGACCGAGATCACCGTGGATGTTGCGATGCGCATCCTGGAAGCCGCCTACTAAGAGGAAAGCGAAGGACCCCATGACCAGCACACCCGCCTTCCAAAACGTTGCCGACGTCGAAGCTCAAGCGCGCAGGATGCACGACTTCTTCCAAACGGGAGCCACGCTGCAGGTGGAATACCGCCGCCAAGCGCTCGTCAAGCTGAAAAGCTACCTCAAGGAAAACGAGGAGCGCATTTTGGACGCGCTTCACGCCGACCTGGGAAAAGCCCCGTTCGAAGGCTACGCAACCGAGCTGGGCATCGTCTACGACGAGATCAACACCTGTCTGAAGCACCTGAGCTCATGGGCGCGGCCGCGCCGCGTGCGCACCCCTATCGTGCACTTCCACTCCACTTCGAAAGTGTATCCGAGCCCCTTGGGCGTGGTGCTGGTGCTGTCGCCGTGGAACTACCCCGTGCAACTGGCGCTTGTGCCGCTGGTGGACGCCATCGCGGCCGGCAACTGCGTGGCGCTCAAGCCTTCCCGCACGTCAAAGGCCACAAGCGAGCTTTTGATCGACCTGTTGGCCAACGTGTTCCCGCCCGAGTTCGTGTGCGGGTTCCCCGGTTCGGGAGCCATGAACGACTGGCTTCTGGAGGTGCGCTGGGACCAGATATTCTTCACCGGCAGCCCGAACGTGGGGCACACTATTATGGAAGCGGCGGCCAAGCACCTGACGCCCGTCGTGCTGGAGCTGGGCGGCAAGAGCCCCTGCATCGTGGACGAAACGGCCAACGTGAAGCGAGCGGCGCAGCGCATCGCTTGGGGCAAGGGGATCAACAGCGGGCAAACTTGCGTGGCGCCCGACTACTTCCTGGTGCACGAACACGTGGCGGACGACTTCGTGGCCCAGCTGGACGCATGCTTCCATCAATACTACGGCCAGGACATCCTCGCATGCGACGAATGGCCGCACATGATATCGCAGCGCCACTTCGAACGCGTCATGGGGCTGATCGAGAACCGCAATCCGGACGCATCCGTGGCGTTCGGCGGCAACGGCGATGCCGCCACGCTGCGCATAGAGCCCACGTGCCTGCGCGGGGTGACGCTCGACGATCCCGTCATGAACGAGGAAATCTTCGGACCCGTGCTGCCCATTCTTACGTACCGCTCGCTTGACCAGGCCTTCGACATCGTGCGCACGTTCGAGAAACCGCTGGCCTGCTACGTGTTCTCCGACGATAAGCAGGTGCAGCACCGCGTGCTTACCCGTCTGCAATTCGGCGGTGCCACGGTGAACGACGTGGTTGTTCACCTGGCGAACAACCACATGGGCTTCGGCGGCGTGGGCAACTCCGGCATGGGCGCGTATCACGGCAAAGTGGGCTTCGACTGCTTCACGCACTACAAGTCCACCCTCAAGAAGGGCACGTGGCTCGAGCTTCCCATCCGCAACCCACCCTTCGATGACAAGATAAAGCTGCTGAGAATGCTGATGAGGTAAGCCCTCCAAGGCTCCAAGAGGGTGCGTCGAGAAAGCGCGACGCACCCTGCACGACGCGCTGTTCGACAAAACAACGAGCCTTCCGGCGAATAACCTGGGCGAACGCATCCCGCGCAAGCCGCAAAAAAGCCGAGGGGGGGGGTCGCAGCCCGGTCAGCCGAATCCCAGCAAGAACCTCAAGCGTCCAACCCCGCAAGCTCGCGAAGCATGCCTACTTATTCTCTACCGGCACCTGAATCTCGGTGAGCCAATCGGACTCGTTTTCGCAGTTCCAGATGCCATCGATGTAACTCTCGCGGGCAAGACCGGTCACGCGGTAGCCATTGCGCTCGACCCATTCCATCGCGAACGCATAGGCGCGCGACAGATCGGCGTAGGGCCCGCGATGCATCACGGACGCAACGGTGACGGCCGGTGCCTCCTCGAACACGATGCCGTTGCCTTCCACGTCGAACTCCTCGACGGCCTCGCTGTACTTGATGGTGATGTCGCGCTCCTTGTACTCACCGTCGAGGTACGTGATGAAGCAGTACTCGGGCGAGGCGCACTTGAGGTTCGGGTTCGCCGCCATCACGGCACGACCGAGGGCCGGAATCACCTCGAAGTACGCGGAAAAGTCCGGAACGGTCATTGTTTTCGAGAACACGATGCAGCTAGGAATGTCTTTGATCGTTGCCTGATAGTCCATGGTGAACCCCTTTTCTTCGTCTGAAAGCATGAATGCGATGCGCGCAAGACGATCCTTGCGCGCGTTGAGTTCCCGCTCGATCCGATCGCGGCGCCGCGCGAGTATGGGACGAGGATCGGCGCCGCCCACGATAGCGGCCACCTCGTCGATGCTCAGACCCGCTTGCCTGAGCGCCTGGATCCGATGCAGATCGGCAAGCTGGCCCGTGGCGTACAAACGGTAGCCTGTCACCCCATCCACCGCAGCCGGACGCAGCAGTCCAATACGATCGTAATGATGCAGCGTCTTGATAGTGGTTTTGCCCATCTTCGAGAACTCTCCGATGTAGAACATGTATGTCACCTCCTTCTCATCGCATTCAACAGCCTCCTGCAAGGGGAGGGTCAAGGGGCTGATTCGAAATGGTATCACGCACGCCGAAGCGAAAGACAGCCCGCAACGCTCGGCACAGGATTGAAGGGGTTTCGCGACGAGCGAAACGATTCGGCATCGCGCAACGTGTTCGAGGTGAAGAGGTTCCGCGAACGTCTTTCAGGCTGTTTCAATATGGATCGATAAGCCAGCAGCTTGCCAACTCAAGAGAAAGGTGCCGCATGATCGCCGAACAGCCTCGCAAACGCGCATTGCGCGCCCGCCGCGCCGCATGCCGCCGTCGACCGCTCGTCCGGCAGGCCCTCCCTCGCGCACGGCGCGAACGCCCGATATTCAATCGGCAGCGCAGCCGCCGGACAGCCGTGCGCCTATGCGCTTTTGCGACGGCGCTGCTGATCGCGGGCGCGGTATCGTTCTCCCTGCTGACCTCTTCGCGCGCAGCCGCCAACGTCCACTCCGAAGAGCGAGCCGCGCAGGACGTGGCCGCCTTGCAAGCAGGCCCCTCCCCGATACCGAGGGCCGCATCGTTCGACGTGCCCGCGCTCCAGCAGAACCCCGAGCTTCCCACCGGCTGCGAGTCGGTTGCGCTGACGAACGCGCTGCTGTCGCTTGGGTTCGAACTCGACAAAACCGAGATCGCCGATGCATGGCTGCCCCGTAGCGACAGCGACTTCGTAACCGCGTTCATGGGCGATCCGCATGCAACCGACGGCCACAGCTGCATGGCCCCGGCCATCGTCCAGACCGCAAACGCTTACCTCTCCGCCCAGGGATCCCCTTTGGAGGCATTCGACCTTACCGGATCGACCATCGAAGGGGTGCTCGACGAAGTTGCCGCCGGAAATCCCGTCATCGTCTGGTGCACGATAGGGCTTGAAAGCCCGGGCGACGCCTATCGGGTCGAACAGGCGAACGGCCGCGTCTATCGGCTCTACCCGAACAGCCACTGCGTTGTAGTGAGCGGCTACGATCTGCATGAGGGCACGGCGCTGATCAGCGACTCGCTCGTCGGGAAAACGAAGTGCAGCTTGCAGCAGCTGACCGCACGCTACTACGAGCTAGGCGCCCAAGCTGTAGTCATCAAGTAGCAGAATCGCGCCGCCTTGCCCTCCCCTTCGCACGCCGCAAACGGCGTTCGGCGCTACAAGCGAGCCGCATCCTCCTTGCGCCCCGCGCGCAGCTTCGCGATCTCCTCCGCGTAGCCGGCAAGGTCGGGGTTGGGAGTTTCCAGGTAAAACGGCAGGTCGCGCAGCAGCGGATGGTTCGTGACAGCCGAAAGCGCCTCGAAGCCGATCCGTCCCTCGCCAATGCGCGCGTGACGGTCCTTGTGCGAACCGCACGGGTTCAAGCTGTCGTTCAGATGGATGGCGCGCAGGCGATCGAGCCCGACGAACCGATCGAACTCCTCCAGAACCCCGTCCAGGTTGTCGGCAATGTCGTACCCCGCATCCCACACGTGGCAGGTGTCCAGGCATACGCCCACATGGTCTTGCAGCTCGATCTGCGCGATAATGGCAGCCAGCTCCTCGAACGTACCGCCGACTTCGCTACCCTTGCCCGCCATCGTTTCAAGCAAAAGCGTAGTGGTCTGGTGCGGCAGCAGTGACTGGTTGAGCGCGTCGGCTATCTTGTTGACAGCAACCTCTACGGGTTGGCCTACCGCACTGCCAGGGTGCATGTTGTACAGCTGACCGGGCGTTTCCTCCATGCGAACCAGGTCCTCGGCCAATACCATACGCGCGAAGTCCTGCGTCTGCTGCTTGTCGGATGCCGGGTTCAAGGTGTAGGGAGCATGCGCCAGTATGCGCACGATGCCGTGTTCGCCCGCATAGGCGGCATAAGCCGCAACGTCCTTCGGATCGATGGCCTTCGCCTTGCCGCCACGCGGGTTGCGCGTGAAGAACTGGAACGTGTTGGCATCGATGGACACGGCCGATTCGGCCATGTTGAGGTAACCCTTGGCGCTCGACAGATGACACCCGATGGTAAACATATATGATTCCTTCCAAGCAACAATTTCGAATGCCATGGTACCAGAAGCCGACGATCTTGCGGTACGCTCCGCAAGATCGCAACGAAACGGAAGCCTTGCCGAATACGGCGGCCTTGCCAAGCGCCGCGCTCTCGGATGCGCCGCGTGCGATCCGGCTACCAAACAATGCCCAGCGCCAAAGCGCTCGCCACCAAAGCCGCGCACACCGCCAGCGCGGCTGCATCCCTTCCCGCAAAGGGGTACTCCTTGTATCCGCTGGCCACCGTGCGCAGGTTGAAGCCGCGCACCTCGGCCGCAATGGCGGAGCTGTTCGTCTTGCGCACCGACGACACCAGCAAAGGCACGCACAGCGGAACCATAAGGCGCACTTTCTTGACGATGCCCCCGGCGTCGAACTCCACGCCGCGCGCCGTCTGCGCCTCCATGATGCCCTTCATGTCGTTCATGAACACCGGAATGAAATGAATGGTCGAGGTGAACGTGAACGCATAGCGATACGGAACGCGCAGGACCTTCACCACCGCATTCGACAGATCGGTGAGCTTCGTTACGTACAGGACCAGGAACAAGGGAACCGCTGCGGCGATAAGCCGCACGATGGTGGTCAGCGCCGCCATCAGCCCGTCGGTTCCAACGTAGCCCCACGGCAGCGGCAGCACGACCGCGCCCGTCGACGTGGTGAGCACCTGGATAACGGCCAGGATAAGCGAGAAGAAAAACACCGCCTTGGCCAAGCCGAGCGCCGGGCGAAGCATGCCGCACGAAGCGGCTAACACCAGGTCAAATACAAGAACTGCAACCAAGAACACCAGGTTCCCCGTGCAGAAGCACGCCACCGACACCAAAAGCGCGCATGCCAGCTTCGCCACGGGGTTCATACGATGCAGAAAGCTGTCCCCCGGCACGAACTCCAAAAAACCGCCCATCATCGGCTCCCTTCCGCCGTCGCAGCGCCGATCGCGAGGTTTCCGGCAGCGCCCGCCAGCGCCACCACCGCGGCCTCCATCTCATCCAACGTGTTGGCGCGCGCCACGGCAACGGCAGCCAAGTCCTTGCGACGATCCGCCAAGTCCAAGGACACCGCCGTCACCTGGGGCGGCACGAGCGACGCCCGCTCAAGCGTGGCCCGGTTGCGCAGCACGTCGAACGTGGGGCCGTCGTCGACCACGCGCCCATCGCTCATCACGATCACGCGCTCGGCGTAATCGGCCACCACCTCCATGTCGTGGCACACCATGATCACCGTAGCGCCGCGTTCGTGCAGGTCGCGCACGGCTTCCATCACCTTCACGCACTCGCGATAGTCCAAGCCCGTCGTGGGCTCGTCCAAAACCAGCACCCGCGGCTTGAGCACGATCACCGACGCGAGCGCCAGCAGCTGGCGAGCGCCGCGATTCAGCAAGAACGGATCGTCGTCGGCATGAAAGCCGAACGCGTCCATCGCCTCGTCGACGCGCTCTTGCGCGGCAGGGCCGTCCTCCCCCAGCGCCTTGAAGCCGAACAGCAGCTCGTCGCGCACCGTTCCCGAACATATCTGACGGTCGGGGTTCTGGAACAGGAAGCCCACGGTACGCGCAAGCTGGCTGGTCTTGAGGTCCGTCGTGGGCGCGCCGTCGATGAGCACTTCTCCTGCATCGGGCTTCAGCAGCCCGTTCATCAGGCGCATCGTGGTCGACTTGCCCGCGCCGTTCGTTCCGGCAAACGCCACGAACTCGCCTTCTCGGATAGAAAAACTCACGCCCTTGAGAATAGGCAGCGTCTCATCGTACGACGCATGCACATTGCGAAACTCGATCATGCCGTCGCCTCCTTTTCAGCAACCGGTTCCGAATCCGTCCTTGGCAGCAGCTCGGCTAGCGCTGCGGCCGCTTGCTCCACGTTGCGGCAGAGCGCCCCGTCGTACAGGCCGTCTTTGCGCAGCCGATTCATAAGCGAGGTCGAACGCGGGCAGTTCACGCCTATGGCCAGCAGCTCGTCGCTGTGCTCGAGCACGTCGGCAGGCGGCGCGGCGAACCGCACGGATCCTTCGTCCATGATGACCAGCAGGTCGGCGTATTCGGACAGAAGCGCGATCTTCTGCTCGACCACCACCACGGTGGTGCCGTGCTCGGACGCATAGCGCGCCAACAGGTCGAACACGGCAAGGGAGCTGGCCGGATCCAACTCGGCCGTCGGCTCGTCCAAAACCAGCACGCGCGGCCTGAGCGCCAGAATGGAAGCGATGGCCACCTTCTGCTTCTGCCCGCCGGAAAGCGTGGAGATCACGCGATCGCGCAGAGACGAGATGCCCATCGCCCCAAGCGCCTCGGTCATGCGAAGCTCGATCTGGTCGCGGGGAACGCCGAAATTCTCAAGCCCGTACAGCATTTCGTCTTCCACCACCGACGACACCATCTGACTGTCGATATCCTGGCACACGCTTCCCACCAGGCGCGATAGCTCGGTCAGGTCGGTGTCCACCGTATCCAGCCCGTCGATGAGCACTTCGCCGTAGAAGTCGCCGGGGTAGCAATGCGGAATGATGCCGTTCAGCGCGTACGTGAGCGTGGACTTGCCCGACCCCGCCGCGCCCGTAATGCCCACGAACGCACCGTCGGGGATGGTCAGGTTCACGTCGAGGACCGTGGGGGCGGTGCCCTCTCGATAGCGGAAACTGAAATCTCGTAGCTCTATCATGATGGGGATTCCTTTATCTTCTCAACCTGGATCCAGGCTATTTCTTCAGGACTTTTTGCAGGGGAAGGACCAGGATCTGCACGAGCACCGCGTTGAACGCCGCCGTACCGAACACCATGATCGCGTAGCTGGCCACGGCCACCACCAGATCGATGCCGTTCATGGCGGCCAGCAGCAGCACGAACGTGTAGCCCGACACCACCGTGGACACGAACGCCGCGACCGCGGTTCCCACGTTGAGGCGGCCCACCTTCATGGGAATGAGCACCAGCAACCCCATGGTCAGAGCGCCCAGCGCCTCGGAGGGGATGTTCAGCCAAGGCGTTGCGCTCAGCAGGGGAATCTGGCAGATAAGGCCCGCCAGCAACCCCACCACCAGCGCTTGCGAGGGCTTTGGCCGCGTAAGCGCGATGGCCAGGCAGTACATGGCAATGATGAAGTTGGGCTTCATGCCCGCGAACGTCAGCACGCTGCCCACCGTCAACTTCAGCACCGCGCCCGCCGCAAGCAGCACGGCGATCAGGATAAGATCCTGCGTCGTCAGGCCCGCCTTCTTCTTCGGAGCCGGCATTTCGCGCAACCGGCCCTTCGGCACCGCCGCTGCAACCGTTGCTCCCTGCTTCACATGCTGCTTCATCCCGCTTCCTTTCCTGATGCGCCGCGCACAAAAAAAGACCTGTCCTTTACGAATAAAGGACAGGTCTTCAACCTGCGGTGCCACCTTTATTGACCTCGGTTTCGAGGCCCTCTCATGAACATGCCATCACATGCTCTGCCTTTAACGCAGGCTCACGGTCCGGATACTCGGTCGGCCGAGCCGTTTGCGGCAAGCCTTCCTTTCCCCTTTCCCTCGGCGATCCATTTACCATCCAGCTTACTGCGGGAATCTCAGCTGCGCCCGCTCTCTGTGAGTGCTCATGATGGCTTGATCTTCGCCTCATCGGTTTCAAGGTATTCAGTTGTGGCGCAAACTATAGCATAACGTTAGAGAAAGGTGTCAAGCGGTTTTCGAAATCAGGGACAAAACGGGATTGCGAACGTCGACATCGGCACGGCGAAACGGGACGCCACCGCACCGCTTCGTTTTCGCACGAGAAATTGTCACAGACCCCGATTTGCGCCCGATTTCCAAAAACCCGCTTCCGAACCCTGGCGCCGCACGTCGGCGAGCGCACCGCGCCAACCGCCTCTGCTTTTAGCGCCCGACGCGGCGCCGTCGCACGGCGAGCGTCAGAGCGCAAACTAACCCCGCTGCCGAAAGCACCACGACCGCCTCCGCAGCAAACGCCCCATCGCCGGTTGACACGAGCGGCTTCGGGTCGGGCTGCGCCTGCGGCGTCGTCGGCAGCGTCGGCTCGGAGCCACCGCCCGGCGCAGGACCAGGGCCGGGGCCAGGGCCAGGCTCGACGGCGACGAACCGAGCGATCAGAGACACATCGGCCGTCACAGGCTGCCGATGAACGGCCTCTTCGTCAACGAGTGCGCCGTCTTGGCCGTACCATCCGGCAAACGCGTAGCCCTCGTCGGGCACGGCCGTCCAAGTGACGGCATCGCCTAGAGCAACGTGTTCCACGCGCGCGGATGCGGCGGATCCCGCAGCTCCGCCCGCCGTGCGCGCCGCGGGCGCGGCCAATGCATCGTACGATACCTTCACCTTGCCGCCTTCGGCAGCTTGAGCGCTGGCCACGTGATCGTTCGGCATCAACTCCACTTCATCGGGCAAGCGGTACAGCGACGTGGTCGGCCGGCCATCCGGGCCCTCGCTTGCAGCCAACACGTAGTACTCGCCCCGGTAGAAGCATGCCGTGGCAACCGCCGCCGATCCGTCGCCCGGAGCCTTCACGCCAAGCGAGCGCCACGCACCGGTAGCCGCATCGACCGCATAGGTATCGCCCAGGCCGTCGGCCGACGCCCCTGTGAACACGATCGAATCTCCCGTTGCAGCTGCAGCCTGTCGCGCGTACCCTTCCAGCGCATCGAGTTCGTCGGAACCGAACCTCGGCGCATCTGCGCCCGGCTCCACAATGCCGAACGTTTCACCGTCGAACGTTCCCAGGGCCATCGCGTAGCCGTCCCCCTCCGGAACGAAGCCGACGAAGCGCACCTGGTCCCCTATCGCAACAAGCGGCGCCGTGCGCCCGGACGCAAGCGAGCCGAACATCCCTGCAGGATTGGCCGCGGCGATGTCGACAACTCCCCCGTCGCCCGTTGCGGGGTCGTACTCTACGACATGTCGTTGCATCCGGGAATTAACGCTAACGTAGATGAGACCGTCGCACGAGGCCAAGCCAACCGGCGCAAAATGCCTGCCGGCGCCACCGGGATCCGACGATAGGAAATCGACCACCTCGTCGCTCCAGGCGTCGGCTGCTATATCGTAGGAAACCATGCCCAAGAACAGCACATACGGCTTTTCGGGGTCGCCCGTTTCCCCATCGTGGAGCACCGTGAGGTACAGCTTTCCATCGGCGTAGGCGGCAGCGCCGTTTGCACGGAAGTACGACCCGTCAAACCCCGCTCCGCTCGGCGGCGCGCACGCCGTCCACCCGTCCGCGCTATCGGGATCGTACGAGTACAGGTAACGCCCCTTTGAGTCGAGGCAGAACAGCCGGTCGGACGCAGCAATCAACAAGCCCGAGTCGAACCCGGCCTCGCCGGGAATCCCCGGGTCGGGCAAGTCGGCCACTCGCTCGAAGGAAAGGCGCTGCTCGGCTTTCGGGAACGTATAGACGGCCTGATGCTTGGCCGCGCCATCCCCCACCACCACGCTGTGCCGGGCGCCGTCGAGCAGCGATGCGTCGCGAACGACCACGTGCGAGCCGTCGGCGGATGCCTCCCAACGGTCTCCATCCACGGCAACACCGTCGATGGCAAGCTGCGTGGCCCGGTCAAGGGCATACCCCTCTATCACCAGCGCTGGCGAACCTTGTGCGTCAACCCCCTCGCGGGCGTCCCACGTGTTCGGGTTCACGGCATCCCCGTTCGCCACCGACAGATCGAGCGTGCCGTTCGAAGCCGTCTGCTTGACCTGGTCGCTTGCTAGATTGCTCGCCTTCGTGCCGCCGACGATGCGACCACGCAGGTCGAGCGCCGAATCCTCAGGATGAAGCGACGCCAGCAAGCCGATGGCCCCCGCCACGAGCGGACACGCCATGGACGTGCCGGAGCGATAGTCGTATGCCTGATCGTCGACAACGAACCCCATGCCGAAATCGGTGACGGTAAGGGAAGTCGATCCTTCACCTGAAGTATCCGTGAGCAAGAGCAGGTCGACGCCCACGCGCACCGTGTCCTGATCCTTGATGCGGTTGAACGACTCTTCATCCGTGAAACGCGCGTACCCCAGGCTCTGATTGTCGAACGAGCCATAGGATGCCTCGCCACTGGTCAGGGCGTTGCCGCGTTCGTCGATCACGGAGGCCGCGGCGAAAACCATCGGCTCCCCGTCTCCACCCCCCGCAAAAGCCGAAAGCCCCGGCAGGGCGGACACGCGCACCTCCCGGGCCCTTTCCCAAGACATGTCGCGGAAGGGATTGGCAATGCGCCAGGTGACAGCGGCTCCCTCGTACTTGGTCATGCCGTCGACGGTGATTTTGAGCGCACGTCTTCCATCGAGGCCCGAGCCCGTCGACGCCGAAAGCCTGCTCTGATCAGCTGCGGGCATCCTGTCTTGGCCGTAAAGGACAAGGTGGGCGCCGCTATCAGCCTGCGCGAAGTCGGTCATGTTGTGGTAGTAAAGAGACCGCACGCCCGCAGCGCCGTCCGCCTTGTCCTGCAGCTTCGCCGCAGCAGGCAGGAACGATTGCGCGCCCCGAGCAACCGTTGAGAGGATGACCGAGCCAGGAGCCGCCACGTCCACGATGGATTTGTTGTAGTTGGTGCATGTCGCGTACTTCCCCTGCGGCAGCGTTGCCGCAACCGAAAGGATATACGGACTGCCAGACAAACCGTACGTTATGCGGTTGTTGTCCACCGACCCCGCATCGACGTCGTTGTTACCGGCAGCAAACACGGTAAGCACTCCCGCGCGACCGGCCTGGTTCATGGCGTACTCCGTCACCGGCGAGATAGCGCCACTCCATGAGTTGTTGGCAGCCACCACATTCTGGCCTGCCAGCTTCGCATGCAGCAGGTACTCGTACGCGGCCAGCACAGAGCTGTCGTAGGTGTTACCGCCAGTAGAAGCCCCGTTCGTCCTGAGCGCCATGATCTTCGTCTTCGGCGAGACGCCTGCAATCCCGGTCTCATTATCGCTGGTCGCCGCCACGATGCCAGCACAATGCGTGCCGTGGGACTCTTCGAAGCTGTTATTTTCCGGAAGCGGCTCGTCGTCGCCATCGATGAAGTCGAAGCCGTGCGTGCCCGCGCGGCCCGGTACACCGGGAATATCACCGGGGTTCTCCCACATCGCACCACGCAGGTCCTCGTTGCCGTAATCGACGCCGCTGTCGAGTACGGCAACGATGTTCTCCACCCCTTGCGTTGCCTGCGCGCACACCGAGGAAAACGATACGTCTGAATTTGCCGCGATCCCGGAATCGGAAACTATGTCGTTATCGAGCGCCCACTGCAAAGCGGACAGCGGATCGTTCGTCGTGCTCGCTTGCGTCCCCTCGTTCACCGAAAGCACCTCGGTACCTGCAACGACCGGCTGCTCGGAAGCATGCGTTTCGCCAACCGGCGCAACCGGGGGAATGCTCGGCAAGCCCGCTTCGTATCCGTCGGGCTCCACGGCCCCGATGCTCTCGTGCACGTAGTTCGGCGCCGCCGCCAGCACGCCGTCCATCGCCCGCAGCTCTTCGAGCAACGCAGCCGTGGTTGCACCCGGCTTCGTCACGCGCGCCACCACGGCGGCATCGTCCTGGTCGGCGCCTTCTCCCGTGCTCTCGTCAAGCGAGAACGTGCTCACGGCCGCAGCCGCGCCGGCTCCGGAAAAATCCCACGACTCGGCAACCGAGAAGCCCGCATAGGCAAGCGGGTCGGCCGCGTCGAGCGAGCGGGAGCGCGCAGGCCCCTCGTCGGCGCGATATACCACAAGCGCCTCGCCTTCGCGGTACGCGCCGGCATTCAGCAATTCCCCAACCGAGGCGGCAGCGGGCTCGTCTCCATGCTCTTCGGCAACGGCGGAAGCGGGCGCGAGGGGCACAAGCCCCAACGCCAGCGCCAGCGCGCACAATGCGGCGGCGAGTCGGTCGAACAGTGTGCGGGCGGAACGAGCATGCATGAGGCGCCTCTTTTCGAAACGTGATCGATCGCGCGCGACAACACGCCGCGCATCGCATCGTTTCAGTATACCGAGCGAATGCGGCAAGGCACGTCGGGTTTCCGCTCAAGCGACGCCTCAAGCCGATGCGACGTCCCCTGCCAGCAGGTAGTTCGCAATCATGCGCCGCGTGTCAGCGACGGAGGGCTCGTCGTCGCCGCGCACATGCAGTATCGCGCGCGTGCGCGCAAGGCTGATCGCCGTCGACGACGCGACCAGCGCCTCTTCCTCGATCGGCCGGCTTCCGAGCATGCGCCGCTCGGGATGATCCGCCAGCAAAAGACGCAGCGCCTGCGCGATGGAATGCTGAACGGCCAGGATGTCGCGCTGTCCCTGGAAGAACAGCTGGGGCATCAGGCACAATGCCTCTCGGCGCAGCTCCATGACCGATTCGTCCGCGCCCGACGACAGCCGCGCCCCCACCACGTCCACCAGCACGTCAAGGTAGCAGGTCTGTGCACGCTCTTCAAGGATCTCCACGATCCGCGCTTCGTCGGGGAATGCGTCCATCCATCCCATGACGGCGGAAGCTTTGGACGAAAAGTAGTTGAAGAACGTCTTTTTCGATATCTCGGCACGCGCGCAGATGTCCTCCACGGTCACGCCGTCGAACCCATGCTCGATAACCAGTTCCAACGCCGCACGCTCCACCGCGAGGCGCGCTTTGAGTTTCTTGCGGTACCGCAAACCTTCCGATGCTGCTCCATCCACGACGGACGCAACCTCCCATCACCAACGATGTGCCGTTTCCGTGCAGGGTACCACAACTTTGCCGCTAGGCACTTTTCATCTACCGAATGAATATTTATACTGAGTGTAAATCAGCTTCACGACGCGCAAAGGCGTCTGCGAGATCGGGTCGCGCACCCGTTTTGCAGGCGCCTTCGTGCGCGAAGCGGAGCGCATGCATCGTACGCAAGGAAAGCACATCGGAAGGAACTAGCTTATGGGTCTATCGCGCAAGCAAATCGCTATGTTGGCCGTATTGGTGTTCGGCACGTTCGTCACGGTTTTGAACCAGACGGTCGTAGCCCCGGCCCTACCATCGGTCATGGCGGAAATGAACGTGGACGCGGCAACAGCGCAATGGCTTACTACCGGATTCACCCTGGTCAACGCCATTATGATTCCCATTACGGCGTTTCTGACCGACCGGTTCACCACCCGTCGCCTGTTCCTTGTGTCCATGGTCATCTTCGCCGCAGGCAGCGCGCTTGCAGGATGGGGACCCAACTTTCTGGTACTGCTGCTGGGCCGCTTAGTGCAAGCGGCGGGCGCAGGCATTCTCATGCCCCTGGTCATGACCGTGCTCATGTGGACGTTCCCTATCGAGAAGCGCGGAACGGCCATGGGCCTGTTCGGCATCGTGATCGCGTTCGGCCCGGCCATCGGCCCCACCGCTGCCGGCGTCATCATCGACCGCTACACCTGGCACGACATGTTCTACATCATCACCGCGCTTTCGGTTTTGGTGACCGTGATCGCCGCCTTCGTGTTGCAGAAGGGCGGGGACACGAACAAAAACGTGACCCTCGACATCCCCTCCGTCATCCTGTCGAGCATCGGCTTCGGCGCCCTGCTTTACGGGTTGTCCGCCATCGGGTCGTACGGCGTGAGCGTAAGCGCGGTCATCGGCACTTTGGCAGGCGTTGCGGCGCTCGTGCTGTTCTTCCGCCGCCAGCTGAAGATGGAGCATCCCATGCTGCAGGTTCGCGTGCTGGCCAATCGCAAGTTCCTGGTGGCAACCGTCATCGGGATGCTGGTGCAGGGAGCGCTTCTGGCCGCTGGCATCCTGGTGCCCATCTACTTGCAATCGCTCATGGGCTACTCCGCTACGGTGTCCGGCCTGGTGCTGCTGCCCGGCGCCATCATCATGGGAGCCATGGGGCCCATTGCCGGACGACTTTTCGATAAGCACGGGCCGCGCGCGTTGAGCCTGGTGGGCATGGGCATGCTGACGGCTACCTCGTTCTGCTTCGTGTTCTTGGGCCCGGACATGGGCATCATCACGCTTACGCTTATATATACCGTGCGCATGTTCTCGCTGTCGCTGGTGAACATGCCCATCACCACATGGGGCATGAACGCGCTTGACAACGACCTGGTGAACCACGGCACCTCCGTGAACAACACGCTGCGCCAGGTGGCAGGGTCGCTTGGCACCGCCATCATCATTTCGACGTCTACCATAGCCACGAACATGAGCGCGCCCAACATGGGACAGCCCGCGGCCAGCTTCTTCGGCATTGACATGGCATTCGCCGTAGCCAGCTTGATGTGCTTGGCAGGGTTTATCATGGTAGTGTTCCTGGTAAAGAACAAGCCTGGCGAAACCGCAGCTCAGGACAAAGGAAACGTACGCCGAACGGTGCTTGAGTCCATCATGAAGCGCGAGGTGTACACGCTGCCCGAAACCGCCACAGTAGCCGAGGCCATGCAGCTGCTTGTGGACAAGCACATCAGCGCCGTGCCCCTGGTGGACGAACGCGGGAAAGCGGTCGGGTTCATATCGGACGGCGACATCATGAGGTTCCTGTCGAAGCGCAGCGCCATGGTCATGGATCCCGTGGTCATGATCATCCAGACCATCCGCTCGGATTCGGACGACTTCAAGAAGAAGCTCGACGACCTTATGTCGATGTCCGCTCGAAGCATCGGCGCGAAGGGCATCATCGGCGTGGACGTCCACGACAACTTGACCGAGGTTTGCCGCGTTCTAGGCGAGAACCACCTGAAGAAAGTGCCCGTGCTAGACGACGGACACGTGGTCGGCGTCATCAACCGATCCGACATCACGCAGCACACCATGGGCATGTATTTGGCCGAACGCGGAGAAGAAGCCGCGAAACAAGAGCAAACTGACCGGATGATCTAGCTTTTGGGATAAGGAAGCGAAAGCCATTGTCGATCCAAAAACATGTTTTCTGGCGCTAAAACGTGTTTTTGGATCGACAATGGCCCCGCCGTTGCAATCGCAATCGCAACGGCATCGTTCGCTCTATGGCGTTTGCGCAAACGCCATAGAGCCCGCAAGATAACGCAAATACTTACAGTGCCATCATCGCTCCAACCCCTTCGTGCTACCATGAAACGATCAGCGCATCCGAAAGGGGTTCTTATGGGAAAACGCCTGCTCGCTATGGTCACAGCACTGGTTCTGGCCTGCTCGCTCGTTCCGAGCGTCGCATTTGCTGACGAAGGGGGCGGAACGCCCATTCCCGTCACGATCCAGATCGGCGAGAACGGTGCGCCAGTGGACACATCGGGCACCGGATGGACATACGAGAGCAACAAGCTCATCCTCCAAGCGGGATACGCGTTCACGCTCACGGGCCGCGCGTTCGACGCTTCCGGCGAAAACCGCGTCCGGAACAGCGGCGTCATCGTGGACGGTATCTTCGCCAACGGATCGAAGGGAAGCGGCTTCGCCGTGCGCAACGAAACGGGCGGCGTCATCCAGGGCGGCACGTTCAACGCGCGCGTCGGCAACGCCGGTACCATCCAAGGCGGCACGTTCGGCAGCAATCCGAACGACCCCAACGGCCCCTACGTGAGCACCTCCGGCGGCACCATCACGGGCGGAGAGTTCAACTGCCTGGTGATGGGATTCCGCAGCGGTTCTATCGAGGGAGGCACGTTCAACGGACCCGTAAACCCCTTGGGCGTCAACATCAAAAACGGCACGTTCAACGGCGAGGTGCACAACGGCAACAACAAGAACCCCGGCGGCACCATCTCGGGCGGAGAGTTCAACGCGCTCGTAGACAACTACGGCACCATCGAGAACGGCACGTTCGAGGAAAGAGTCGACAATCACGGAACCATCGCAGGAGGCGCGTTCGCCGACATCACCAGGACAAAACCGTTTTGCTATACCGTGAATAACTACGGGTCCATCAAGAGTGGTGCGTTTTCGGTGGACGTCAACAACGACGAAGGCGGATCAATCTCCGGCGGCACGTTCGATGCGGATGCGTCGGAGCACGGCTATAGCAACAGCGTGACCAACTCCGGAACGATCGGCGGCGGCGAGTTCAACGTCGACGTCAGCAATAGCGGCACCATTGAAGGAGCGGGCACGTTCAACGCCTACGTGCAGAACGGCAACGCTCGATTCGATGCCGACAAGAATAAATCCTGCATTATCTCAGGAGGCACGTTCAACTCGGAGGAAATGTACAACTTCGGAACTATCGAGGGAGGAGCGTTCAACGGCTCGCTCTCCAACGATGGAACCATTTCCGGAGGCATGTTCCAGGGGCAGGTGGAGAACGACGAAGGCGTCATCAAAAACGGCCGTGATGCTGCGGGCGATCCCGTCATCCCCTGCTTCAGCAACCCGGTAACCAACGGAACGGGCGGATCGATCGAGGGCGGCCTCTTCGAACAGGGCATCAACGTTCAAGGCGGAACGACCACCTCGTGCACCTTCCCCGTAAGCGCAAGCCTGACCGGGCTTTCCCTTGCGGAAACCGGCGCCGAGCAGCTGGTCGCAATGTATCAAAAGGATAGCCAGGAGAGCAACCGCTTCACACTCGCAGCCGACACCGGCTACACGCTGCCCGCCTCGGTGAGCGTGCGCCTGGGGAGCGCCGACGGACAAGAACTGACCGCAGGCGCGGACTACACCTACGATGCAGCCACCGGCGTCGTAGCTATCAAGAAGAGCGCCGTCACCGGTCCGCTCTACCTTGCGGCAAGCGGCGTTCCGGTAGTTGTGCCCCCGACGCCCGCGCCCACGAATCCCGAGAACCCGGCAGCTCCCGCCCCGCTGCCCGAACCACCGTCGAACGCGAAGGCACTGGCATCAACCGGCGATAGCCTGCTTCCGTCCATCGTGCTGAGCATCACCCTTATCGCGGGGGCAACGGCGGCATGCGCAGCGGTTCGCCGCAGGAAGCGATCACACCAGCGCTAACGCTTCAAGGCAAGGGGACGGAGCCCGGCTCATTTCGTCCCCTTGCCTTACTCCACGGGCATGGGCGGATACTCCATACCGTCCTCGTAACGAGCCACGCAGTTTTTCCCATGCGCCTTTGCCCAGTACAGCGCGATATCGGCACGGCGATACACCTCTTCGAAAGAGGGGACGTCGAACGCAACAACCTCCCCCACGCTCAAACCGACTTCCGGCGGAGCACCGCATGCACAGGTAAGATCGCCGAAATATTCGATAAGCGCAGCTGATTTCTCGCTCACGATAGCGGGATCGTACACGTCGGCCATGAACACCATGAACTCATCGCCGCCCAATCGGGCAACAACGTCGGATTCGCGAAAAAGCAGCTTCGCAATGCCAACGAGCCCCACCAGCACATCGTCGCCGATCAAATGGCCCAAATTGTCGTTAACGGCCTTGAAGCAGTCGACGTCAACCAAAAGGAAGGCGAAAGCGACGTCGGGCTGCTTCGCTCGGGCCAAATCGGCAAGCCGCGACAGCAGGTACGTCCTATTGCATGCTCCGGTCAACGCGTCGGTCTGAAGCTGCTGCACCAGTTTGACCTCTTCGGTTACGTCCATGATCTTTCCGACGTGCTTGACAGGACGACCGTCCGACCCCAAAAAGCGTCGACCGACCACGCGCCGATGCGCATACGAATCAGCCTCGACGAAAGACCCGTCGCCACCGCAGGGACGCAGCCGGTATTCAAGCGAGTAAGGCCGCTCCTCCCATCCGGGAGCGCCGCCGGGCAGTTCCAGCATACTGCGATCAGAACGATATCGTCCCAGATCATCAGGATGCACGAACTCTTCTTCGCGAACGGAACCACCGTACTGCTCAATAACAAGACGATCGCGCACCATGCCCCGGTCCCGGTCGAAGCAAGCGCTCGCCAAGGTGAGCCTGTCCTCAAGAACGTCGTATTCGAACACGACATCATCGGTCAGCTCGGCCACAATCTTGTATCGATCGCGCTCAAGGCTCTCGCGCCGCACCTGTTCCATCGATTGCGCCGACGTTCGATGCAGCCCGATCACCGGCCCCTGAAGTCCGTCGCAAACGGAAATATGCACATGCTCGATAAGCCAGGAATTTTCGACCAAAACGAATGCAATCGTAAGCTGGTGCTCTCGCTCGAGAAAAAAGCCGTCCGAATACGCACGATTTCGGACATTCAAGCGAATACGCGACACCGCAAGAGCATGGTCGCAAGATGCATGCGCCATACGGCACTCGCAAAAGACCAGCCGGGCATCGGCGGCGCGAACCAGGCCGCACACCTCTTCGAGCGCACGATGCGCACGCAATTCGCCCGAAGCGGCCGACGTTTCAAAACCGCACATCGAAAAGGAATCCGTCACATAGGCGTTCGCAGCAGCCTCATCGCACCGCCCAAAGCAGGCATCGATGAAGCTCCTTGCCTTCGTAAGCAAATCAAACGCCTGGTCAGCCATCGCCCCAACCTTCAAATCACCAGACCGCAAAGCGCGAACGCGTACGTGTAGCTGGTCTCTCCCCTTGAAATCATAAAGGGTTTCGCGACGAACGGCGAAAGAACCCGAGGCAATCCTAGCACAGGGCAAAGAAGGAAATCCCCCCCCCCCCCCCCCGAAAATTTCCACGAGCAATGCAAAGTTTTAGGAGAGAGGCGAATCCAACAAAAGCGCGCGCAACCTTCGCGGGGACTTGCGCGCGCTTTTCGCTAACACGTTTTTCGAGAGCTATCCCTGAACGGCTTCGATCATCTCGCGCGCATGGGCAAGCGAGGCGTCCGTAGCATCGCCCGACAGCATGCGCGCGATCTCGGCCGGACGATCCTGCGCCGAAAGGCGACGCAACTCGGTCTCGGGCATGCCGGATGCGCCGTCGACCTTCCGAACCACGTAATGAGCATGGCCGCGCACGGCCACTTGGGCAAGATGCGTCACCACGAGCACCTGGTGCGTGCGAGCAAGGTCGGCCAGCACATCGGCCAAAGCCACCGCCGTCGACCCGCCCACGCCGGCATCCACCTCGTCGAACACAAGCGTATCAACGTCGTCGGATTCGCCCAGGACCACCTTGATCGCCAGCATCACGCGGCTGACCTCGCCTCCGGACGCGATGCGAGCCAGCGGTCGAGCCTGCATGCCGGAACCGGGACGGAACAAAAACTCGACGCTCGACGCTCCCGTCTTCGTCCAAACGCTTCGATCGAGCGCCTGAATCGAGCAGACCAGTTGCGCTCCACCCATTTCCAAACGCCCCATGTGCTGCGTCACGGCAGCCGCGAAACGAGGAGCAGCGTCGGCGCGAGCGGCATCCAGGACAGACGCCGCATCAGCAAGCGCCTGTTCGGCGCGATCGACGGCCTGCTGGGCCGCGCGCTCCCGATCGGCGGCATCGTCCACCAAAGACACCAGGTCAGCGGCCTCTTCACGACAAGCCAACACGTCTTCCATACGCGGGCCGTGCGCACGCAGCAAACCTTGGAGCGCAGCCATGCGCTCCTGCTGCTGAGAAAGCACCTCGGGGTCGAACTCCACGCTGTCGCGATAATCGCGCGTTTCGCGGGCGATGTCTTCCAGGACGTATCCCGCCTCCCGCAAGGCGTCGGCGTACTCGCCCAGCTTGCCGTCATGACGGGCAGCGGCATCCAGGGCGCTTACGGCAACGCCGAGCGCGTCGACGGCCCCGCCTTCGCTCGCCAATGCTCCGTGAGCCGCATTTGCCGCCATTGCCAATGCCTCGGCATGCTCCACTCTTGCCAAATCGGCCGCCAGCTCTTCATACTCCCCCTCGCGCGGCGACACCGCGTCGATGCGCTGGAGCACGAACCGTGCTTCATCGAGCTTCGCGGATGTCGAAGCCCCCGCCTCGCGAACGCGAGCAAGCTCAGCCGCCGCGGCGTCAGCCTGGGAAAACGCAGCTTCGTACGCGGCAAGCGCGTCCGCCACGGCTTCGCCCGCCCACGCATCGAGCATGCGAACATGGCTGACGGGGCGCATGAGCCGTTGATGCTCGTGCTGTCCGCACAGGTCTATCGTGGGCGCGACCACGCGCGCAAGCTCCCCGACGCTGGCCATGCGCCCGTCGATGCTCACGCGCGACCGACCGTCCGACGTAACCCGGCGCGAAACCACCAGATCATCGGCAACCGCATCATCTTGGCCATCGCCCAGAGCCGCAATCCCGAAGAACCGACCCGATACAGCCAGCGCGTCCTCGCCGTCGCGCACGGAATCTTTATCGGCG
>NZ_DBFOSR010000001.1:0-3098 GCF_048427265.1 Paraeggerthella sp. | reverse complement strand
CCCGACCATGCACCAACCCGCATAGCAACTCGGGTGCAATTCGCTACCGCAAAATGATATTGTCGCCCGAAACGGACGGAATCGAGCCGAAAACCGTCCGTTTCGGGCGACAATATCTTGAAATGCCGCGTTACGGCTCCGCGGTTCGCGACTCTCCCAGACATCTGGTTCGTCCATTGCGCGCTAACGTGCAATGGCAATGTTTTTTGTTGCTATTTGATATTAGCAACAAAAAACATTGGTACTAGTAAAAGCAATATATCTTGCTGCTATATTTTCATTGCGGATGCTATGCGCTGTGCATGGCGTTTTTCGTTTCCGTAACGCTTCCGCTTGACGGTATCGTCCTTGCTTGGCTCATCTTGTCGATATCTCATGCGCTCATAGATTTCGGCAAGGCTCGACTCGAGAAGCGAATCGGCTCGTCGCTGGCCGTTTTCGGCGTCGATCAGGCGTTGTGCATATTATTGTGCGCAGTGGTGGTCGCGGCGTTCTGCGATGGCTCGCCGATGATCGGGATCGTTGGGGTTCTCGCCGGCGTCATGGGCCCGACATCCGCCGCGATGGTTTTGTCGACGGGCTTGGTGCTGTTGATCGTCTGGTGTCCGGCGGCGATTCTCGTCCGCCTCCTATTCGGGGCGGTGAGGCTTGAAGGTGCAAGACTTATCGCCGAGGTGAGAGAGCTGGTGAGCGGATTGGGGCGAGCTCTCGAAGATCGTGGGCGCCTCGCCGAAATCGAGGCATCGATAATCGCGTACGAAAGAGAATATGAGTACTTCAAGGACTATGCGGAGAGCCTTGGCAAGGGGGCAGTCGAGCCTCATGATCCGCGCTTCGGACGGACTTCACGAAACATCTTGCGTTTTTGGGTGCGGGAAGGTCGACGCGTCGAGGAGGGCCGCTCCGTTGGTTTTCTGTACCGCGCCTACGTCAGGGCCTTCTTCGGCGGGTTCTACCTCGATGCGATCGAGCGCGATGACTTCCTCGTTGTGCCTTTGCTGCAAGACGCGTTCTATCGGGCGAAACTCAGAGAGTTGAGGGACGAGGCTCGCCTCCTAAAGGAAAGGTCGTACGACTTCGAGGCGAACATGGCGACTATCGAGGAGAAGTCCATGCGGGCGTTCAAAGCCCAGCTTGCAAAGCGTTACTCGCCGAATCGGGATCGTAGGACGTTCGAGCTAAGGAGCTTGCGGAGCGGATCGGCGGCGTTCGCGGAAGAGTATCCGGTGGTGTTGAGCACCACGCATTCGATCACGACTTCCCTCGGTCCAGGCTTCAGGTACGACAGCGTTCTCATGGACGAGGCTTCCCAGATAAGCGTGGCGGCTGGAGCTTTGGCTTTCGCATGCGCTAAAAACGTGGTCGTTGTCGGCGATCATAAGCAGCTTGCCAATGTGGTGAAGAGGGAGCGCGCGGACGAAACCGACCGTATTGCCGATAAATATCGCGTCCCGGATTGCTACCGCTATGCGAAGCATAGCATGCTCACGTCGGTTCTCGGCCTTTGGCCTGCATTGGAACCGACTTTGCTCAAAGAGCACTATCGCTGTCATCCTCGAATTATCGGCTTCTGCAACAAGATGTACTACGACGACGATCTTGTCATTATGACGAAGGACGAGGGCGAGCGGGACGTGCTCTCCTTCCATCGCACCGTGCCGGGCAACCACGAGCGAGGGCGCAGGAACATGCGCCAAGTCTCTGTGGTGTGCGACGAGATCATTCCCGAGCTGGTCGATTCGGAGATTCGGGACATCGGCGTGATCGCGCCGTTCAACCCCCAGGTGTGCGAGCTGAAAAAGGCGGTCCCCGAAGGCGTTTCCGTGGCGACGGTTCATAAGTTCCAAGGACGCGAGAACGACGCCATCATACTCTCCACTGTCGAAAACAACATTGGAGCCTTCGTCGGCGACCCCAAATGGTCAACGTCGCGGTTTCTCGTGCGGTCAAGAAACTTTGCGTCGTCGCGTCGCAGAATCCTCGCGGACGTAAGGACAACGACATCGAGGAGCTTGCACGCTATATCGAGTACAACGGGTTCAAAATCGTCCAGAGCAACATCAGGTCCGTGTTCGACCTGCTGTACAAGGAATACGCCGAAGAGCGAGCGAGGTATTTGGGCAAGTATCCGCGTGTCTCCCGCTACGATTCCGAGAACCTCATGGCGACGGCTTTGGAGGATATGCTCGCAACGGGTCGTTTCGCGCGGGTGTTGTTCCGGTGCCATGTAGGATTGTCCACGTTGGTAGGCGAGGGCATCTCCCTTTCGCCGCTCGAGGAGAGGTACGTGAGGGATCCGCGCACGCACGTGGATTTCCTCTTCTTCCGCGAGATGAACAAGCGTCCTTTGTTGGCCGTCGAGGTCGATGCCTGGCGATTCCACAAGGAAGGTACAAAGCAGTACAAACGGGATCGGATGAAGGATGCGATTCTCAAGCGGTGCGGACTCCCGCTGCTCAGGTTGCCAACCGACAGCAGGGATAGGGAGCGCGACGTAGGCGAAATCGAGAGGATGCTGGAGCGCTGCCTGGCGGAGCGTGATGACGAAATCGGAGAGGGTGCTGTGTAGAGTCGGTTGTGGCTTCACGCTGGCGGCGCCAATAACGGCGCGTTCGGTCTCCGCGACTATCATCCTGGCTACTATGCGGCGTTCGTCTACGACCTCGAGGGCAACAACATCGAGGCTGTGCTCCACGACTATGCCGAGTAGCGGCATGAAAGGGGCGCCCCCGTCTGACGGAGGCGCCCCTTCTTTGCCAAAAGCATCCGCACGACCCGTGCAGTGGTGGAACGAGTGCGCGCTGTCGTTCCGACGTCACTGCGCCTTGCGTCCTGCCTCCGTTTCCTGCTCGAGCAGCTTCTCCAGCGTGCGCCAGGCAAGTTCGGCGCACTTGACGCGGGCGGGCATGCGGGCGATGGACTCGAGCTCGGCGGCCTCGTCGAGGTCGGCGCGCTCTTCGTCGGTGAGCGGGCGACCCTTGATCATGTCCAGGTAGAGGCTGGAAAGGCGCTGCGCTTCGGCGATGGTTTCGCCGGTGATCAGGTCGGCCATCATGTCGGCTGCCGCCTGGCTCACGGCGCAGCCGTGGCCGGTGAAG